>JAKART010000023.1 GCA_021819255.1 Acidobacteriota bacterium | reverse complement strand
TTCCTCTTTGGGAATTCCATCGGGGTTCGCTCCCGATGGATGGCCGGTGGTGAGATCGTCCATGTCGACCTCTGGCGCGGATGTGACGGCGCCATGGGGCGCAGGCGGCGTCGCCGGGCAACCAGGCTTGGGCTTTGGGGGAGCCTTGGCATGGGGACGGAAGTAGAGGTGCTGGGTGACTCCGTAAAGAACCTCGTTGGTGTCGCTGGCCAGGTCAACGCCGTCAAAGCGCAGCACCGAATGAAAGTTGTCAATGCCGGCCGTGCGCCGGTACGTAATCTCGGGCTCGATGGTATGGCGGACCTGATCGCCCAATAGCCACTGCCAACGCGAAGGGACCGTGAAGGTGCGCTCCAGAACCGGTGGGCGGATGTCGAGGCTGAGATCAGCATCTGTCCGATTGAGCGGCGTATTGAGCTCTACGATCGCCGTGCCGGTGCCGATGGTCGCGCCTCCGCTGGTGTTTTGAACAGGCTCCTGCGAGCGGCCGTAGAAAGTATCCCGCGCCGCCAGATTGGCCAGCATGTGCCAGCCGTCAAAGCGCAGAGGAAGAGAAAGCTCGGGGCGCAGGTCCAAACGTCCCACCAGGCCGGTCGAAAACTTCGGGTCGATTCGTTTGAGTCCGGCGGCGCTGCCGGTAAAGCTCCACAGCAGGGGCGTGCCGGGAATGGGACGATCAAGCCCGCTGAGATCCAGCGATGGAGCGTGGAAGATGTTCACCTGTTCTCCCGGGCTGAAGTCGGTTGGCACGATCTTGAGTCCCTGATAGCGGTCCACGCGCGCATCGTAGGAGAAGCCATTCTTCTGATCGATCAGATAGGCGACGGAGGTAATGTCCGTGCTGATGGCCTGGCTGAAGTCCTCGGCGAAGGCCTCCTGATAGATGAAGGAGTTGAGATATTGGCCATCGCCCGCTGCACGCAGCGTGGGGGAGAACTGGCGGCGAAAGCTGGCGTAGATATCCTCCCCTCCCTGGTTGTTATAGACCTCAACCGTCTGTCCGGCTGCATTCACCCCCGGCGCATAGAAGCCGCGGTCCTGCAAGGCGGAGAACTGGGTGGTGAAGAAGTTTTGCCCCATGCCTTTGTAGCGGAAGGATCCATCCTCTGACCAGCCGCGCAGCGAGTAGTAGAGCAAACCCAGGGTGAGATCGGCGGAGGGTCCAAGAACCTGATAGTACTGATCTCCCAGCGTGATGCCCTTGGAACCGGTGTTTTTGCTGGCGGTGGAGTAGCCAACCTCTGGAATCAGCACACCCGATTGGCGCTGGGAGGTGTCCACCGGATGAGTCACGTAGGGAAGAAAAAGCAGCGGCAAGCCGATGAGCTTGAAGGTGGAGTCGGCTGCACTGGCCTTTCCGCCCGGTCCGCTATCGACCGCAATCTTGCCGGAAAAGAGCTGCCAGTCCGGATCCGGGAGAAGACAAGTGGTCACCGAGCCGTTGTAGATCGTGTACGCAGTGGGAGTGGTCTTCACCACCAGGCTGCCCTGAAAGACAAACGGGTTGGAGTTCTGGTAGCCACGCGCATGGGAGGCGTTGGTGGCGGCCAGGCCGGCGTTGGTATTCACCGTTTCCGTGCTGGTAGACCGGAACAGGCCGACGGAGCCATGGACATCATAAAAACGGCCCGTCTGGGTGCGCAGATTGTAGATGCCGTGCGAGGCGCGGATATGTTCGTTGTTGACTCCACCGCTGAGTTCCACATGGCCGGTTGCCGTGACGTCATCGGTGGCCTGGTTCCAGGAGAGATTGTCAGCCTTCAGTACATGGCCCCCATAGGTGAGTTTGGCGTCTCCGCGGGCATCGAAGATGCCGCCATGGCGTGTCTCCTTGTCCGCTTCGATAACCGCCGTCCGGGGCGGCTGCTCGGAGGGCAGAGGCGAGGCGCGCGGAATCTTGCTCAGATCCGGGATGTTATCCGCATCCGGACTGCCGGACGATTCACTGGAAGAGGATGAGGAGACGCCGCCCGCTGCGTTCTGATTTGGCACGGAAGCCTTGGGGAGTTCCTTCTGCGTTACGCCCTGCGCCTCGAGATGTGGATGACCTGCGGCCAGGAGGATGGTAGTTATGAGAAGAAGAACGAGGTGAATGGCCCATCCGCTCCGCCGAAGACATGGCCGGGTGAAGCCGCTGGGGCCGCAGGTTCCAGACTGACCCGTTAAGGCTTGGCAACTGAGAGATTGGATCAACCCTTCCACTGCTTTCAGCTTAGACGATTCTCCGGCTCGGCTCGCCTGCGCGGCGGGCTCCTGGCTCTGTGAACAGCAAAAACAGTAAAAAGAAATAGCAAGGATCGTAAAAAAGAAGATGAGCAGTGCGGCGCAACGCGAAGATCCATCCGAGGCCCTCCTGCCGGCCGGGTTGAGCCGCCGCAGCGCCTTGAAGCAGCTCGCCGCCGAACGCTTGGCGGCGCATCGCCGCCGCCGCTCAGCCTTACCCAGCCAGCAGGTACAGGCAGTGCCGGCGCGCCCGGAGGCTCCGCCGGAGGTAGCCCGGGTGCGCGACGCGGTTGCGGCAAGGTATCGGAAGAGCCAGAGCTATCGCGAGTTTCTCGCTCGAGAGGCCGAGCGCGCGGTGCAGCAGGCGCAGGCCCAGGCGGAGGTGGCCTCACGCAATGCACAGGCCGTTGCCGCGGCACAGGGCCAACTCCTGAAGGAGCTTGAGCAATGGCAGCCAAAGACAACTCCGGCGCAGCCCGGCGGGTTGTTCGTGAACGCTCCCCTGCCGGAAGCGGTTTTGCCGCCGGCGTCAGGGCCGTCGGCAGAGACGCTCCGTCCTTCGGCCGGAGGCCGAAGCCCATCTCATGCTCAGGCAGAGGAGTTCTCGGCCTGGCTGCCCCTCCAGCCACCTGATGAGCAAGCAGCTCCGGCAGAGATCGCCCTCCATCACGGGGAGGGCGCAACCGATCCGTCGGGCCCGGCTCCGTTGCAGGTTCGTCTTCACGATGGAGTGGAACTGGCTCTGCCCGCCGAGACTCACTACCTTCCCTCGCCGCAAGGGCCTGCGGGCGCCGAAGAACTCGCCGAACTGGAGGAAGAGATTGAGTTCCGCAGGTCTCCGGAGTTCGACGATATCTTGTTGCAGCCACAGCCGATCCCAACCAATATCATTGAATTTCCTCGCGAGCTGGTAGCGGCGCGCAAAGCTCGTCCGCGGCTGGCCGAGGGTCCCTTGCGCGGTAACGGCGCCCTGCCTGCAGATCTCCCCCAGAGCGCAGAGCCGGCGTCACGGACGGAGGCAATGCCGACCTCCCAGCTTCGCATCTTCGAAGTGGAGCTCGAACAGATCTCAACCGGGCCAGAACCAGTCACGCCGGCATCATCTCCCGTGGATGCTCCGCTCTGGCAGGGGATGATGCTGGGCGCAGGACCGGCCGCCGAGACCCGAGTGGTGATCTCGCCGGCGATGGAGGAGCAGCTTCACCCCGATCAGCCCCTCTATGCAGCCTCGGCGCGGCGCCGCATGGCTGCGGTGGGAGTGGATCTGCTGTGTGTCGCCTTGAGCCTGGCAACGTCTTCCTTGCTGGGAATGAAGCTCAGCGAGAGCAAGTTGCAGCAGATGCCATGGCCAGTGTTGGGCGGCTCAGCCGCAGCGGCCTTTGCGGTCTTCGCGCTGGTCTATCAGGTGTTGTTCTTTACTTTCAATGAGGCGACGCCGGGAATGCGCATGGCGCGACTGGCCTTCTGTACGTTTCAGGAGAGAACTCCTTCTCGCCGGGCGATGCGCCGCCGATTGATATCGACGGCCTTGGCAGCCTGCCCGCTCGGCCTGGGCCTGGTCTGGATGCTGCTGGACCATGACAGCCTTGGCTGGCATGATCGAATGTCACGAATGTATCCCCGAAAGTACTGAGGGGCGGCCTCCCCTGTGCGCTGCACGAATCTTTGCCGATACTTCTCCTGATCGAGCCTGCGGCTATATGCTGAAAGGGCTCGGCGGCTTCGCGGCCACCCGTATAAAATCTGAAAACATGACGATGCAGTTGGGCTACGCTTCGTGGAGAAGGTGCGCGCGCGGAAAGAGGGCTTCGCGCGTGCGGGCGCTGCTCTCCGCACTGAGCCTGATCGGGACCATCGTGGTCTGCATGGGAGCTTCGGCGCATCCCACCGAGTACACGTCGCCGCATATTCATCGCCGAGCCGCGCGCCGCGCTCACCAGGCTCCGGCTACAACCGTCGCATCCCGAACCTCACCCCGCTCCAGCCGTGCCGGCCTGAGGCCTCGCCCAACGACGCATCCCGCTTCTGCGCGCAAAGAGCTCGTCTCCTCCTCCGCAGCGAAGCGTGAACAAGCCACAGCCAAGCATGAACAAACCAGAGCGGAGCGTGGCCGGCCGCAACCAACCTCTGCCGCGCGACTGAGGGCAGTGGAAGTCCATCGGCGCCAACTGCATTCCCGCCGCCAGCCGCTCCATACCGCCAGCGTCCGCATGGCCCGAAGCAGCCCTGCAGCCAAGCGCCGTGCGCCCAAGGCGCATCGGGCGAACCTGCGCCATGGACGCCGCCCGCGCCGTGGCAGCGGCAGCGAGCCGGAGGTTCTGGCCCAGGCAAGGAGAGGTGAAGCCCTGAGATACTCCGCAGAGCCGAGGGCCGAACAGCAGCCGATTGTCGCCGCTGAGGTCCTGGACCAGACGCGCGGCCAGGCCTCCGGGCATGAATCTGGACCATCCACGGGCCAGGCATCGCGCAAGCGATCTGTCCCAGTGAACGAATTTGTGCGTGCAGCCGAGCCAGGGACAAGCTCGAATCCCAGCTCGGAGATCGAGGCTGCCCAGGACTCGATCGAGCCCTTCATGGCGGGAGCCTACGCCACCGGGGTAGCGCATCCCGATGAAGATGTAAGCCTGACCCAAGGGCATGAAACCTCACCCGCTGCCGAGCCAGACGCGGCAGGGGCGGTACCGGCGCCGGCCCAGCCCGAAGGCTCCGGCCGCAGCGTGATCCCGGCAATTGGGACCGGCATGCAGGAGCGACCGGCGCTGGAAGGGGAGCAGGCTTCCGTCTCGCCTCTGGTTGGTCCCATCGATCGGCCTGTGTTGTACCGCCGCGGGCGTCTGGTGAGAACGCTGCCTCTGCGCGGGTCGCGGGAGATTCTGGAGCACCAGAACCTGATCGCTGATGCCGAGGGGCTGAATCGCATTGCAGACAATACCGAGCTGCGCCAGATGCGCGCCGAACACATGCTGGTGGACTTCCCGGAAAGCTCTGCGTTGCGGCTGAATCCCGAGATGGAGAGCGACCGGCGCTGCGCGCGGCCGTGGACGGTGCTGTTTGCCGCCAACATTGCCCGCGCTTACTATGCCCGGTTCCATCAGCCGTTGCAGGTAAATTCAGCGGTGCGGACCGTGGCCTACCAGTTGCGGCTGCGCCGGGTGAACGGCAATGCCGCAGGGATTGAGGGCGATCTGGCCTCGCCTCACCTTACCGGCGAAGCCATGGACTTCGGTAAACATGGGATGACGAGAACCGAGGTCGCCTGGATGCGCCTCTATCTGCGGCCTCTGATGCAACAGGGCAAACTGGACGTGGAAGAGGAGTTTCACCAAGCCTGTTTCCACATCAGCGTCTATCGCTCCTACGCTCCGAACCTGCCGATGATCGGCCCGAGGGACGGGAGCGAGTTCGCGCGTGCCGGTCAACCGGGCGCCAACGAGTCCCAGTTGCAGGACACAGACGCCGAGCCGTAGGAATCGAACGGCACGACACCGCCAAACGGGCAGCCTCCTCAGCGTAGACCCAGGGCTTGCATGCCGAGGGACGGCGGCGGTTTTTATCCCGCGGCTTCGTCCAGCTTCTTGACCACCAGATCATTGAGCAGCGCCGGGTTGGCCTGGCCTTTGCTCAGGCGCATCACCTGCCCGATGAAGAAGGCGGCTACGGTGCGCTTGCCGGCCTTGAACTGCGCCACCTGGGCCGGATTCGCGGCGATCACCTGGTCGATCATGGTCTCGATCGCGCCGGTGTCAGAGATCTGCTGGGGCTTGTCGCGCTCGTAGATGGCGATAAAGTCGCAGCCCTCACTGAAACATGCATCCAGCAGCTGCTTGAGCTGCTTGCTGCTGATGGCGCCGGACTCGACCAGGTCGGCTGCGGTCACCAGGCCCTCCCGTGAGATGGGACTCTGGTCCAGCCTGATCTCGGCGGCGCGCAGGCGCATGGTGATCTCGCTGAGCAGAATAGCCGCTACCCGCTTCGGCGATTTTGCGGCCTTGGCGGCGGACTCAAAGAAGTTCCCCAGCTCGCGGTCCGTCGTCAGGGTGGCCGCATCCTGGGCGTTGAGGCCAAACTCGGAGGCCAGGCGGGAGCGGCGAGCCTCGGGAAGCTCCGGCATGGCGGAGAGAATCTGCCGCTGCCACTCGGCGCCCACCACCAGCGGCGGAAGGTCAGGCTCCGGGAAGTAGCGGTAGTCGTGGGCGTGCTCTTTGCTGCGCATCGAGTAGGTCCGGCCTTCGGCGTTGTTCCACAGGCGCGACTCCTGCACCACGCGGCCGCCCTCTTCCAGGATGCCGATCTGGCGCTCGATCTCATACTGCAAGGCGGCGCGAATGTAGCGGAAGGAGTTGACGTTCTTCACCTCAGCCTTGGCGCCGAACCTGTCCGCACCTTTGAGCATCACGCTGACGTTGGCGTCACAGCGCAGCGAGCCCTCTTCCATGTTGCAATCCGAGACGCCGGTGTAGAGCAGGATCTCCTTGAGACGCGTAAGGTACTCGAAGGCCTCGTCAGGGCTGCGCAGATCAGGTTCGGAGACGATTTCCACCAGCGGCGTGCCGCAGCGGTTCAGGTCGATGTAACTGCGCGAGGCGGAGTCTGGAAAACCGTCGTGCAGGCTCTTGCCGGCATCCTCTTCCATATGCAGCCGGGTGACGCCGATCGGCTTGGGATTGCCTTCAGCGTCCGAGACGATGATCTCTCCGTGCTCGGCGATGGGTTTGTCGAACTGCGAGATCTGATAGCCCTTGGGAAGATCAGGATAGAAGTAGTTCTTGCGCGCAAAGACGCTGGTCTCGCGAATCCGGCAGCCAATGGCCTTGGCAGCCAGCACCGCGAACTCGACCGCCTGTCGGTTCAGCACCGGCAGAGCTCCGGGCAGGCCAAGGCAGACCGGACAGACATGCGTGTTGGGCTCTCCGCCGTACTCGTTCCGGCAACCGCAGAAGGCCTTGGACCGGGTGAGAAGCTGGACGTGAACCTCCAGGCCGATCACGGGCTGGTACTTGGCAAGAACTTCCGGCGAAAGAGCAAAAGCTGCGGACATGTGGTTGATTTTATCAATGCCCGCCCGGGCAGAAGCAGACAGACGATTTCCGTTCCGGGCGCTTGGCGGGCCGGCCTCCTCCCAGGCCGAGGCTCCGTTCCGGCCGCGCACCGTCAACCCTTGCGGCTGCGGAACCCGGGCAAAACGGCAGGCTGCTGGTTGGTTGATAGACTGGAGCCTGCATGATTCTTCCCTTCGTCCGCGAGCTGGTCGCGGACCTGGAACACTCCGAAGCCTTTGAGCGTGCGCGTCGCCATCTGGCGGGCGGTATGGGGCGGAGACGTGTGTCTGGGCTGACCGTCGGCGCACGAGCCTTGTACCTTCCCTCCTTCGCGCGCGCCGCCCAGCCGCTCTCGGGGGAGTGCGTTCCAGTGCTGGTCCTGGTCTCGGACAACAAAGCCGCGGAGGCTCTTCACGCCGCAGTCCAGGTCGCCGGCGAGCTGAACGGAGTTCTGGACCCGGAACAGGTGCTGCGTCTGCCGGCGCACGATGTTCTCCCGTTCGAGAATCTTTCGCCGCACGGCGAGATCCAGGAGCAGCGCGCGGCCACGTTATGGAAGCTGGCCAGCCGCAGTGCCGGGCGATCTCCATCCAGCCCACCGGTACGGTTGGTGATCGCCCCCGTGGAAGCCGCCTGCATGCGTTTGTTTTCGCGCGAGTACTACGCGGCGCTCGCTCTGCGCCTGCGCACCGGCGAGGAACATCTGCCTGAGATGCTGCTGGAGCACCTGCAGTCGGTGGGTTACAACCGCGTGGAGGTGGTGGAGATGACCGGGCAAGTCTCCATCCGTGGAGGCATCCTGGATGTCTATGGACCTGAGATGGAGCGGCCCGTCCGCATCCAGTTCCTGGGCGATGAGATCGAGTCGATGCGCCGGTTTGATCCTGAGTCGCAGCGCTCCAGCTCGACGGTGGAGGAGATCCTGCTCTTGCCGCTCACCGAGACGCCGGCCACCGAGGCTCTACTGGGTGCGATCAACGCGCGACTGACGCGGAGCGCCGCGGGCGTTACGAAGAGCCATGCGGATGGAGCAGGCGATGATCGAGAGCCAGCCGAAAGCTTCTCTCCGACGGCTTCGCCCGCGGCGCACGCCGGAGCGATTCTTGGCCAGCCGACCATCTTCCCGGGCTGGGAGTTCTACGCCCCCGTCGCCGGCGCCCGTTCTTCTCTGCTGGAGTTGCTGGGACCGCACACCCGGGTCCTGGTGGAAGAGCCGGCGATGGTGGCCAATCAAGGGGAACGTTGGTGGCAGAAGGTGGAGCAGAGCCACGACCGCTCCGGTGTTGGTTCGCTCGTGCGGCCATCGGATCTGTATCTGACCCCTTGGGAGTTGCAGGACGCCGTCCGCCGCTACGCCGGCTTTGATCTGGATCAACTGGGCGCAGTGGATGTACTGGATGGCGACCGCAGCGACGCCGCGGAGATCGAGTTTGCCACTCGACCGACGATGCGCTTTCACGGTTCGATTCCGGCGCTGATCGACCAGTTGAAGCTGCTGATGCAGAGTGAGGCGCGCGTCTTGATCGCTGCGCCCAATCAGGGCGAGGTGGAGCGGCTGGCTGGGCTGATGCAGGAGTACGGCGTGCCTTACCGCATCGGCTCCCGCGTCGATCAGCACGGCGGCGCAGGCGCAAACCAGTACTCCGAGTCCAGTCACCTCGCCGGCGATCTCCGCACCCCGGTGATCGTGCGGCTGGCCATCGCCAACGGCGTGCAGGTGCTGGATCTGGACCGGCGCACGGCCCGGCAGGTGGTCATCCTGGGGGCCAACGACATCAGCGACGATGCCGACGTGATGGCCCGGCCGGAGCGGCGGCGATCGAAGACCTCGGCGTTTGTCTCCGACTTCCGCGATCTCTCCGTGGGCGACTATGTCGTGCATGTGGAGCATGGCATCGCCCGCTACGACGGACTGCGCACTCTGGAGCAACCCGACGGATCCTATCTCGATCTGATGATCCTCACCTTCGCCGAAGACGCTAAGCTCTACGTTCCCTTGACTCGGCTGGATCTGATCCAGAAATACCGCTCCACCGAGACCGGCCCCGCCCCGCAGTTGAACCGGCTGGGATCTCCCTCCTGGAGCAAGACCAAGGCGCGGGTGAAGAAGGCCATGCAGGACATGGCCGAGGAGTTGCTCAAGCTCTATGCGCAGCGCAAGGCTGCGGCCGGGACGGGATTTTCACCGGACAGCAACCTGCAGCGCGAGTTTGAAGATGCCTTCGACTTCAATGAGACGGACGATCAACTCACCGCCATTGCCGACATCAAAGCGGATATGGAATCGGTTCAGCCGATGGATCGCCTGCTGTGCGGCGATGTGGGATACGGCAAGACCGAAGTAGCCATGCGCGCCGCTTTCAAAGCGGTCCAGGACGGCAAGCAGGTCGCTGTGCTTACGCCCACCACCGTGCTCTGCTTCCAGCACTTCGAGAGCTTCAAGCGGCGTTTCAGCAAATTCCCGGTAGTGGTGGAGATGCTCTCTCGCTTTCGTACCGCCAAAGACAGGAAGGAGATTCTGGAGCGCATCGAGCAGGGCAAGGTGGACATTCTGGTCGGAACCCATGCTCTGCTCTCCCGGGAGCTCCGCTTCCAGGATCTCGGCCTACTCATCGTGGACGAGGAGCAGCGCTTTGGCGTGCGCCACAAAGAGCGCCTGAAGCAGATGCGCGCGGCCATTGATGTGCTCAGCATGAGCGCCACGCCCATCCCACGCACCCTGCACATGTCGCTGGTGGGCCTGCGCGACATGAGCATCATTGAAACCCCGCCCAAGGACCGCATGGCGATCCAGACTATTGTGGCGAAGTTCGATGAGAAGCTGATTCGTACCGCGATCGAAGTTGAGCTGGAGCGCAACGGACAGATCTACTTCGTGCATAACCGCGTGGAGACCATCTACGATATCGCCTCCAGGATCCGCGAACTGGTTCCCCAGGCGCGGGTCGTGGTGGGCCACGGACAGATGCCCGAAGCCGAACTCGAACGCACCATGCTGGCCTTCATGGATGGCGAGTACGATGTGCTCTGCGCAACTTCGATCATCGAGAATGGTCTGGACATTCCCCGCGCCAACACCATCATCATCAACCGCGCCGACCGGCATGGGTTGAGCGAGCTTTATCAGTTGCGCGGACGCGTGGGACGCTCCAACCGCCGGGCCTATGCGTATCTGCTCATTCCGCCCGAGCAGCAGCTCACCGAAATTGCGCGACGCCGCCTGGCCGCGCTCAAAGAGTTTTCCGATCTGGGCGCCGGCTTCAAGATTGCAGCCCTGGACCTGGAGCTGCGCGGAGCGGGCAACATGCTGGGCGGAGAGCAGTCCGGCCACATCGAGGCCATCGGCTTTGAGATGTACACCACCATGCTGGAGGAGGCGGTGAGCCGACTGAAAGGCGAGCCCCGCCAGGAGCGTGCTCCAGTGACCATCCATCTGGGCATCTCGCTGCGGATCGACGACGAGTACATCCCCGAAGAGGGACAAAGACTGAGGATGTACAAGCGCATCGCCTCCGCGGAGTCGAACGCGGGCCTCGCCGAGGTGCGCGCCGAGCTGGAGGATCGCTACGGCAAGCCGCCGGAGGGCGTTCTGCACCTGCTGCGAGCCGCCGAGATCCGGCTGATCGCAGAGACCTTGGGCATTACCCAGATCGAGCGCAAGCGAACCGTCATCGAAGAGGCCAAACCGGTAACCCCGGTCCGTTCACCTGCCCGGGCTCCCGCCAAACCAGCAGGGCTTCCGGAGCAGTGGCCAAGGCTGGGCAGCCACGGGCCAGGCCTGGGCGGACAGAGGCCGGGGCTCGGCGGATGGGCCGCTGCCGCAACGCCGCTGCCCGGACGGCATGGCCAGGCCCCCCAGGTTCCAAGTCTGCAGTACTCCAACCGCGCCGCGGTCAACCGTCCCATAACCAACGCCGCCATGGCGCTGCGTCAGGCTACGCCGGCTCGCTCCTCCGCGGCCGCGCAGGCCGGTGTGCTCCAGCCGATGCGGGAGATGCTCTACATTACCTTCAGCGAAAAGCTGCACGCAGCCCCGCAGCCGGACGGGGTGGGGATCAACGTGGGCATGCTGATGAAGCTGGTGGCGCGCCAGGCCAGGCAAGGAGCCCAGCTTACTCCGCAGGGCACTCTGCGCTGGCCGCTCTCCGGCGCCCAGGCCGAAGTGGTGCTGGCGGAGACGCTGGAGCTGCTCGAGAGGCTGCAACCCCAGCCGGGACTGCGGTGACTGGGAGGAATCCGCCAATCCGGGCGGAGCGGTCAAGGAAGGATATGCAGCACAGAGCGCTTGCGCCCCAGGGGGCCAGTGACGGACAATCCAGCCTATGCAGCCTATGCTCCCGGATGAAAGCCTCAAGTCCGCCGTCACCACCCAGGCCGCACCCGCGGCCATTGGCCCTTACTCCCAATCCATCCGCGCCGGCGCCTTCTTTTACACCTCCGGCCAGGTCGGGCTGGATCCGGCCACCGGCCAACTGGTTCCGGGTGGAATTGAAGCCCAGACCGCACGCGTTCTGGAGAACGTCAAAGCGCTCCTTCGCGCTGCGGACCTGGACCTCGCCCATGTGGTCAAAACCACCGTCTACCTTCAGGATCTGGCCGACTTCGCCGCGATGAACGCGGTCTATGCCGCTTATCTGGCTCCTCCGGGCACGGTCGCTCCGGCCCGCACCACGGTGCAGGTAGCCGCTTTGCCGAAGGATGCCCTGGTGGAGATTGACTGCATCGCCGTCATCCCTTCAGCCTGAATCTCGGATCCGGCCCTTCCCCCAGGCGAAGCACGCCGGCGCACCCTGCAGCCTGCCTTTTGAATCAAACCCTCCAGGAGACACCATGCCTGCCAGAGTGCAAAAAACCGACGCCGAGTGGCGCGAGCAGCTTACCCCCGATCAGTACCGTATCCTGCGCCAGAAGGGGACCGAACACCCCTTTCGCGGAGCCCTGCTGCATAACCACACCGACGGCCTTTACCACTGCGCCGCCTGCGGCGCGCCGCTGTTCCACTCCCAGACCAAGTTCGAATCCGGCTCCGGCTGGCCCAGCTTCTTCCAACCTGTAACCGACGACGCCGTGGAGTTGGAGGAAGATATCTCCCACGGCATGCGGCGCGTGGAGGTCACCTGCGCGGGCTGCGGAGGCCATCTTGGCCACGTCTTTCCGGATGGGCCCAGACCCACCGGCCAGCGCTTTTGCATCAACTCCGCGTCATTGACCTTTCAGGAGCGCTCCGCCGGCGAAGCGGAGTGAGCCGGCAGGAAGCTTAAACGCCCGCAGCCCCGGCGAAGGCCGGAGCTTTGTTTGCACGGCGTGTTACAAGCCGAAGTGATTAACCCTTGACGACCTTGCCGGCTTTGATACAGCGGGTGCATACCGTCACGCGTCTGGAGCCGCCCGCCGGCGAGGCCGCCTTCACCGATTGCAGATTCGGGTTCCAGCGCCGCCGGGTTACGTTATGCGCGTGCGAGATGTTGTTGCCAAACTGCGGGCCCTTGCCGCAATACTC
>JAKART010000450.1 GCA_021819255.1 Acidobacteriota bacterium | reverse complement strand
CAGATCATCCCCATATGGCTTCGCCATCGATTCACTCGCCGCAGAGTCTCGCCAGAATCAGCTTACACTATTTCAGAAACTGCTATAGCCGACGATTTGCTAGGCGGGAAAAGGCATCCGCCGGTATTTTACCGTCCCCGCCTCATCTCCCTGGCCGACGTAACTCATTCCGCAGCGTTGCATTACCTTGATGGACTCCGGCACCTGCAAATAGGCTTGAGCGCTTACGGAACGGACTCCCTCTTGGGTCAGAAGCCACCCTACCAGGGTTCGCGCTGCCGCGGTCGCATAACCCCGGCGTTGGAACGCCGGCAGGGTCGAGTAGCCGATCTCCACATCTCCATTGGCTCGCGGGAAGCCTCCAATCGCACCCACCAGCGTGCGCGACCGGCCCAGCCCTCCATCCAGCACGATGTAACGGTGCCAGCCGAAGGTCTCCGGCAACTCGTCGTACTGCTTTTGAATCATCTTGTGCAAATACGGCTCCCACTCCACCGGAGGCCACTCGTCGGTCAGCCGGGCACGCAGCAGGTTTCCCAGTCTGGCCGCATCGGCCTCTTGCTCGGCCAGCAGCATCTCGGGGGTGATCGCCACCAGACGCAGGTGGCCGGCCTTCAGTTCGGCCGCGCGCCCTGGCCGGGACTTAAGGCCAAGAACGGCTCCCCATTGCATGAAATCAATCAAACAGCGTCCTCCGCTTGCCTTGTCCGGCTCTCCGCCCGTCTTTGATCTTGATGCTGCTTCTCCGCCAACTGCTCCAGTTGCCGCCGCCAGTCCAGATTTTCTACAAAGCCGAGCGAACTGCGCCACTCATCCTGCACCTTCACAAACAGCTCCAGAAACACCCTGGTTCCCAGCAGACTCTCGATCTCCTTGCGCGCCAGAGTCCCAATCCGCTTGAGCATGGCTCCCTGTTTCCCAATCAGGATCGCCTTCTGTCCCTCACGCTCGCAATAGATCGCCGCCGTGATCCGGGTAAGAGGGGATCTTCCGTCGCGCCCCTTCCGCAGCGAAGCCGGCTCCTCGTAACTCTCGATGACGACCGCCGCAGCATAGGGCACCTCTTCGCCTGTCAATAGCAGAATCTTCTCACGAATCACCTCCGCTGCCAGAAATCTTTCCGGCTGATCTGTTAACTGGCTCTTCGGAAAGTATCGCTGTCCCTCGGGCAGATGTTGCACTACCGTATCCAGCAGAAGTTCCAAACCCTCCCGCTTCTTGGCGGAGATCGGAATCACCTCGGCAAACTCATGCTGTGAGCTCCAGTACTCGATCAGCGGCAGAAGCGCTCGCTTGGGCAACGCGTCGATCTTGTTGAGCGCCAGGATTACCGGGCAGTCCACTTGCTTAACTAAGTTGAGGGCAAGATCATCTTCAGCCTTTGATAGCGCTCTCCGCCGTTGCCCCTGAGATGGCGATCGGCGCTCCTGTGTATGAGAAGCGGTCCGGGCCACATCGGCGCTCGCCGAGTGCAAGGGATGGGGCTCTCCAGCTTGAGGGCCGGTCAGTCGATGCGTGGCGTCTACCAGAAAGATCACCGCATCGCGCGACTCCAACGCATCCTGCACCTCCTGCATCATGCGCCTATCCAACTGTGTTTCGGGCTTCTGGACCCCCGGCGTATCCACCAGCACCACCTGCGCGGCGGGCCGGCCCGGGTCGCCCTTGGCCTTCTTGCGCACCGGCAGATCCAGTACCCCCTGGATGCGCGACCGCGTCGTCTGGGGCTTATGCGTCACGATCGCCAGCTTCTGCCCCAGCAAGGCGTTCAACAGCGTAGACTTGCCTGCGTTCGGGCGGCCAATCATCGAAACAAAACCAGTACGAAGTCCCATCCCACTATGATGACACCGGATGTGGGTCTGTGCGCCTGCCAGCCGGGTGCGTCTCGCCGCTCCGGCGAGGTGCTCTCCGGCACAGAGGGCGGGCGGGGAGGGGAACTGCGCACTGCCCAAAGCCCGTGAAGGCGGAGGAATGGAGCCCGGCGTCTACGCCCCTGTGCTTCCGGCCGGATACCCTCTGAGCCCTACCCGGACCCGCTCCACCCTGCGGTCCGTCGATGCCAGCACTTCGAGCCGCAACGGCCCTTCCTGGACCACCTCGCCGGGAAGCGGAATATGACCGGCCATTTCGCTGGCCAACCCACCCAGGGTGGTGGCTTCATGCCTCATCAGCAGTTGCGCCAGGGTCTGTTCTTCCTGATGTTCCTCCACATCGGCGAATGTCTCTTCGTCGTCCTCTACGCGCTCCGCGGTAGCCGTGCTCGCAGCCAGCCCCTCCAGCAGCTCGCGCAGCCGCGCTACCTCAAAGTTCCCCGGAACGATCCAGGCCCCATCGGGCTCGGCAACCGGCATCTCTCCCTCGGTATCCGTGTCATGCTCGTCTTCAATCTCTCCCACGATGGCTTCAATCAGGTCTTCGATGGTGACCAGGCCGGCGACACCGCCATACTCATCGATCACGATGCCCATGTGCTGCTTCTGCTGTTGCATCTCGCGGAGCAGTTCATTCACCTTCTTGGTCTCCGGAATGAACACAGCGGGGCGCTGGAGCTCGGCCACGGTCATGCGGGCGGCGTCTGCATCCTTGACGGCCAGCAGATCGCGGGCGAAGGCAACACCGGTA
>JAKART010000449.1 GCA_021819255.1 Acidobacteriota bacterium | reverse complement strand
ATCTGGGCTCGGATAGCCGGCATGGAAGAAGTGGTTGAAGCCGACTTCCAGTAGCGTGGCCAAGGAGGAGTAGGTCGAGATGTGCCCGCCGATACCGGAGTCTTTTTTGTTTTGCCGATGCACCATGGCCATGGCGTTCCAGCGGATCAGCGCTTCGATCCTGCGTTCCAGCTTGCGATCGCCGGGGTAGGGAACCTCATCGAACCGGGGGATGGTGTTGCAGAAGGGCGTGGTGATGGTTCCGGTGGCGGGTACGCCGGCCTCGCGCGCCCGTGCCCGCAGTGCGGAAAGCAGAGCGGCGCCCTGTTCCCAGTCATGCGCCACGACCTGGTCAAAGGCCTCAATCCACTCAGCGACCTCGGACGAAAGATCCTGCTTGACCGCCTCTTCCAACTGCATTGCCATTGCTTTTCTCCCTGGACTGACCCGCCGCCGAGGCAAAGGGTCTCCATCTCTACAATAATTTGTCGGAAGGCTCTGTGCCCAGTGGCACACTCCCACTCCGCGCAGCGCCAGTCAATGCAAGATCTGTCATCTTCGCAGATAGGGCTTTCCCGCGTTGACGGTTCTTCACTCCGGATTTGCCAGGGCGGCAGCTTTCAGACGCCGCGGCGTCACGTTCCGTCAGCAGGAAGAGGACTCCATCTTGCCGGCTGCATTGCGCGGTTCACGCAAATGGTATTTTGCGCATGGAAATCCTGACGCGCCGGCTGCCCCACCGTCATTTCGGGATACCGGCGCGGAAGGGTCGGGTCAGGTAGAGTAATCGGCGTTGATACTGACGTACTCATGAGTCAGGTCGCAGGTGATGAAGCGGCTTTTCCCCGGTCCGTCTCCAATCCGTATGGCGATGGTGAACTCGCGCCGGCTCATTGCCGCATGCGTTGCGGCCTCATCAAAGGCGACCGAGCGTTGCCCGCCCTCAAAGACCGGCAGGCCGCCAATCGAGATCAGCACCTGGGCGGGATCGAAGGCCACGCCGGCTCGTCCGGCCGCAGCCAGCAGACGCCCCCAGTTGGGATCGGCGCTGGACCATGCGGTCTTGCACAAGGGGGAGGCGGCGATGGTGCGGGCGATGGCCAGGGCATCGGCATGGTTGGCGGCGCCGGAGATCTCCAGGGTGATCACGTGAGTGACTCCCTCTCCGTCGTCCACAATCTTGTAAGCCAGGGTTTGACAGACGCGCTGCAGGGCGGCCTGAAAAGCCGCAACGGCGGCGCCCTCGGCCTGCACCCCGCTGCCGCCGCTGGCCAACAGCATCACCGTGTCGTTGGTGCTCATGTCGCCATCGATGGAGGTGGAGTTGAAGCTGGATGCGACCGCCGGGCCAAGCATCGTCGCGAGTTGCCCGCTGGATGCGCCCAGGTCGGTGAAAAGGTAGACGAGCATGGTTGCGTGAGGCGTCTGAGCCGCTGCCGGAATCGCCGGGATGAGCTGTGGGCCGATCATCCCCGCGCCCTTGGCGCAGCCAAACAGATGGACTGTCCTGCCTTCGAGGGTGAGGCTCTCCTGGGCCACCTTGATCCGGGTGTCGGTGGTGAGAATGGCAGTGGCGAAGGCCTCAGCGTTCTCCGGCTCGCGCCCCAGAGTTGCGATGGCCTCTGGAAGGGCGGCGACGAGCTTCTCCACCGGCAGGGGCACGCCGATGATTCCGGTGGAGGAAGGAAGAATCTCATCAAAGACGCAGCCCAACGCATCTGCCACTGCCACACAGCTTCGGTGGCAGGCCTCGATGCCCAACTCACCCGTGGCGCAGTTGGCATTCCCGGAGTTGACCAATACAGCGGAGACCTTGCCGCCGGTGGCCGCAAGATGCCGGCGGCCCACGAGGATGGGAGCAGCCACGACCTGATTGCTGGTGTAACTTACCGCAGCCGCCGCAGGGCTATCGCAGACGGCCACCGCGAGGTCCGGCTTGCCGCTGGCCTTGATGCCGGCGCGCACCGCGGACCAGCGAAATCCCACGGGAAGCGGCGGTGAAATAGAAGATACGGGTTTATGCTGGCTCACACGGATTACTTTATCAAGCGTTCAGAGTGCCTGTTGAGGGAGGGAATCACGGCGCAGTGGGCGGAGCCGTTCCGCATCGCTATTGGATGGGAGCTTCCAGCACATCCGCCGCCCGATTCAGAGCTTTGGCGAGTTCATTCAGTTGGCTCTGGGTGCGCTTGCTGTCGTTGGCGTCGATACCCTCGTTGACGCCGGGTATCACGACGGCCGCATAGCCGGTGTATTCGCCCGGAGCGTAGATGGTGTGCTTGTACCATGGACGGTGGGGCAGGCCGGCGGGGTTCAGGAGAGACTCTTCGACCTGGCGGAGGGTGGCGTTCAGGCTGGTCGCTTCGGCTCCTGAGGCAGCCTCCTGCTGCCACTGATACATGCTGGCTCCGGCGGCTGCAAAGCGCGCGGCTGCGGCCGTGGCGGCGGTGAAGTCGACATGCATCCGGGCGGCTTGGGCGCGTTGCTGCGCTTGGGCCAGATACCCCACCACCTCCTGCCCATAGGCGCGGTAGTCGTAGGGCAGAACATCCGCATCGGCCATATGCAGAATCTCCAGTCCAAAGATGCGCGCCATCTCCTGTTCATAGACAAAGGTGGGGTCGGCGAAGCGGGTGAACCAGGTGAAGTCGTCAAAG
>JAKART010000448.1 GCA_021819255.1 Acidobacteriota bacterium | reverse complement strand
ATCTCGCCGTCGTCCGCCGGGAACTGAAGAACTACGAGACCATGAAGTCGCTGGTCGACCGCTGGATCGATCTGGCTACCGAACTATCCAACCTCCGCCTGGCCAACAAGCGCCCCTGAACCCGGTGGGTGCATCTGTCGGCCCAAAAGAAACAGCAACTGAACGCCTTGTTCGCCTTGAACCGCCGACTGCTGAAGGCCTATCTGCTCAAGGAGAGCCCGGACCGGTTGTGGAACTACCGCTACGAAGGCGCAATGATGCGCTATCTGCATAGCTGGATCGCGCAGCTACGCTGGCAGCGGCTGAAGCTCATGGAGAAACTGGCCGATATGCTGCTGAACCATCTGGACGGAATCCTCAACTACTGCCGCACCAAAGTGCCGCTGGGCGTGGTTGAGGCGGTCAACGGCAACATCAAGGCCCTGCTGCGCCGCGGACGAGGCTATCGGAACCTGAATTACCTGCTCCTCAAAGCACAGCGCTTGGCCGCCACCAAGGCCCAATGGGTCGCTTTTCAGAAAGCCGCGTAAAATGACCCTCTTTACACTTTCTCGTCAAGAGCCGTTATTCTGTGCCTATTGCGAGATCACCACGCCTCTATTTCGACGCCCCTTCCGTCATCCGCAACCAAAAACGAGATGAATTCCTTCGAACGCAAGACCGCAAGAGACCTGCCATTTGCCGCGAGTACGGCGCTTCTGCTGCTCCCGCCATAGATCTCCACCCGTATGCTCCGCCACCAAGCGGGATAGTCTCCCTGATGTGGGCCGAGGTACAACCGCAGCGTCCCCGCAGAGACCTTGCAGCTAAAGCGCATGCGCAGGAAGTGACCGTGGCGATAAGCTTCCGTCACGCCGTCATCAAGATACAGGCTTCCACCGCAATGCCGTCCTTCACCGGGATTCCCAGGATAGACGCGCAGCGTGAGCGGACCATTGGGGGTCTGGCCAGTGCTTTGCATGAGAGGTTGCATCGGAAGGATGGTTCCACCGCGAACGAATACGGGCAGAGCAGCCAGACTGGGACGCACGCGCAAGCTTAGGGGCACCAAGTTCGCGGGATCGGGGGGAAGCACAGGGTTGGGCTCCGGTTGCGCTCGTGGATCTTCGATCTTCTTTCCACTCCAGAAGTCATACCAATCAGTGGAAGGAAACTCAACGGTATGCTCGTCAATGCGGTCGGAGAATGGGGCAGGAGCGATCAGCAGATCTGGTCCAAGGAGGAACTCCGAGGAAGCCTCCGGGTCGATGTCGATTGGATGGCGGTCGGAATCGGCGTCAGGGAATTCGAGAAAAAGCGGCCGGACCATGGGCAGACCGGTGCGGGAGGCTTCTTCCGCTAGGGTGTATAGATATGGCATCAAACGGTAACGCGTATCGATGTAGCGGCGCCGGATCGCCTCCTGAACTGCACCACCGACCCATGGCTCTTGGGGTCGCGTTCCCTTTTCGGTATGGTCGCGATCGATGGGCTGAAAGGCTGCGATCTCAATCCATTTGGTTAAAAGATTCATGCTGGGCGAACCTGCGAAACCGCCGACATCGGCACCAGCAAAGGCGAACCCGCTCAGGCCGAGATTCTCAAGCATCGGCGTCGTCATGCGGAGATGATTCCAAGTGCTGCTGTTGTCTCCGGTCCAGGTGGCGGCGTAGCGCTGTCCGCCGGCATAGGTTGCACGCGTAAGCACAAACGGGCGTTGATTGGGTTTAATCGCTTCCAACCCGTCGAAGGTGGCGCGCGAGTTCTCCATGCCATAGACGTTGTGAACTTCGGCATGCGTTGCGGTACGAGTGCTGAAACCAGGCTCGTTGATTCGATGCAAAACGTCTAGAGGCATCGTTCCAGTGGAAGTATTGAAGAGTGATGGTTCATTCATATCGTCCCAGAAACCCGAGACACCCATTTGATAAAGCCCTTGGTAGAGCGATCCGAACCATTTGCGCGTCTGCCAGCGCGTGAAATCAGGAAAGACGCTAGCCCCGGGCCATGCCACGCCGGAGTAGATTGTTCCATTCACATTCTTAACGAAGTCATCACCTGTCAGACCGCTATCGTACGGATATGAACCTGGAACTCTGGCGATGTGCAGATCCGCGATGGCAACCACATGAAAGTGCTCGGCGGCAAGCTCAGCAATCATATTCCGGAAAGTGGGAAAGCGGCTGTGATCTATGGTGAAGGGACGGTCCCTTTGCTCGTAATCGATGTCGAGATAGATAGCATCGGCAGGAATTCGTTCCGCACGCAGCCGAGCGGCGATGGCCAACACCGCGCCCTGCGACATATAACTGTAGCGAGACTGTTGGAAACCGAGCGCCCACATGGGCAACAGGGGCGGCCTGCCAGTGAGCCACGAGTAGTCCTCCACTACCTTTTTTGGTGAAGGGCCGTATATCAAGTAGTAGTCGATTGGGCCAGCCTCAGCACCAAAAGAATAGCTGTCACGCGACTCCTTGCCAAAGTCGAAAGAACTGCGCCAAGTATTGTCCAGAAGCACGCCTTTTGACGTTCCAGCACTATAGGTTAGGAAGAATGGAATGGATTTGTAGAGGGGGTCGGTCGACTCCTGGAAACGATAGGAATCAGTGTTCCAGAGGGTGAACGCCTCATTGCGTCGGTCGAGAGGACCGGTCCCGTCCCCTAACCAGAAAAAATGCTCGTTCG
>JAKART010000447.1 GCA_021819255.1 Acidobacteriota bacterium | reverse complement strand
CTATGCGCTGCGTGGGGGGCAGTGGGTGCGCGACGGGCTAACGTCTTGGCAGGACTGGCTGCGCGCGTGTCTGGAGGACGTGTTTGTTGGCGACTGGCTGACGCTCTGGCCGCAGATGACATACGGCGGCGATCTGTTGGGCCTGCGGCGCGTGGATGGCGCACACATCAAGCCCCTATTGGACCTGGATGGGCGCACCCCGCCCCCTCCGATGCCCGCATTCCAGTATTACCTGTATGGCGCTCCCCGGGCGGCATATGCGGCGGATGAGCTATTCTACTGGCCCCACAACCCGATGAACACGACGCCCTACGGATACAGCCACGTCGAGCAGGCCCTGGTCCTGCTGAACATGGGCATTCGCTTCGATATGTGGAACACGGCTGCCTTCTCGGACGCCACGGTGCCGATGGGGCTACTCAAGACGCCGGAGAAGATCACTCCGGAACAGATCCAGGACATCGCTGACTACCTCAACGGCGTTATCGGGGGGAACCTCTCCGAGCGCCAGCGCATCCACCCGGTACCGTTCGGCACGGAGTGGCAGGCGATCAAGCCCCAGGAGTTCAATAACGACTATGCGATGTACCTGATCCAGCTGACGTGCGTCGCGCTGGACGTGCTTCCCTCCGAGCTTGGGTTTACGCCAAACCGAGCCGCCCTCGGTGGCAGCGGCTGGGCACAGGAGCAGTCGGACCAGGCGCGACAGAACCGGATCGCCTTCGCCTACTGGGTGCAGGGCAAGATGACCCAGATCGTGCATCATTTCTGGGGCGCGATTGGCGGGTACGATCTGGAGTTCCGCTTCACCGACCTGGTGCGCGAGGACTCTCTAGCCAAGTGGGAGAGCAACGACAAGGCGCTGCGTTCGGGCCAGATGAGCCTGGATGAGATCGTGGAGGCCGACGGGGGCGACCGTCCCAACTTTGGCCGCATGATCGAGACGAAGATCGGCATCATCCTGCCCGAAAGAGGCCTTTTCATCTCTGGCCAAGGGGTTCTGCCTCTGGAGGCTGGAGCGCAGCACACGCCTGCCCCGCCTCCTCCTGAGCCGTCGCCATCGCCGGACCAGAGCCGACCGCCGGGGGTGCCCGGTTCTCCGGAGCCGGCCGCCGCAGCCAAGGTTGGCGTGGATAGCGGGCTGCAGCCGTACGACCTCTACGCGGGACAGCCCAGACACGTGCCAGGAGTCGTGCCCTACCCGCCAGACTCGCCTGAGGAGGGCGGCGAGGGCGCGGAGGCTGACGAACAGCGAGTGGAGCGCAAGACGGAGCTGCAACGGTGGCAGCGCCGCGCCATCAAGGACGCCAAGTGCGGCCGTGCTCCCGGCCGGGCCTTCTCCAGCGATGTCCTCCCCCCAGGGTGGCAGGCGCACATCCGCGCCGACCTTGGGCGCTGCGCGACTCCAGACCAGGTGCGGTCCGTATTTGCAGAACACCTCAAGAAAGCGGACGAAGACGACGGAGAGGATGACCGAGCCAAGAAGAGGCGCAAAGAGGAGAAGGAGTTCATCCTCCTCTACCTCGCGCTCATGCGACAGAAGGTCGCCGCCGCCGCGTCGACGAGCCTGCTCACAGCGGACGACATCCTCCGTGCCTGGTATCTCTCCGATGAGGAGACGGGCGAACTCGCGCGCGCCATTCTGGACATGAAGATCCGCGCCTACATGACGGGTTACAACACGGCCCTCGCCGCCATTGGGCAGCAGGCCTCGACCGAGTTGCCTGTCGGGGTGCTGGAGGTTCTGACAGAGGAGGCCGACGCCTCCGCCGGTCAGGTGCGCCAGACCCACGACACGGCTGTCAGCGCACAAGTTGACGCGCTGACTCGCGATACTGCGGGCATACCAGACACGGAGCGCTGGCGCGATGTGAGCGAGGACCTGAGGAAGTGGCTAGAAAGGCGCATGCGCTGGCGCGCCGGCCTGATTGCCGCGACCGAGGCCGAGCGGGCGGCTGCACGCGGTTATGCCGATGCGGTCAAGACGCATCGGCGTATGGCTCTTCTGCGCTGGGAGGCCGTCCTGGACGGGCGCACCTGCGAGTACTGCCGCGACCAGTACGGGACGGTCCATGGCCCTGGTGATTGGTGGATGATCCCGGCGCACCCGAATTGCAGGTGCCAGTGGGTGGAGGCCGACTCCGGCTTGCCGGTCAGCTACTTCCCGTCACCAATGGCGGCCCCGGGGTCGTTCTATCAAGACCCTGGGGGCGCGTCTCTCCTACGGCAACCAGAGCCGAGCCGCGCAGATGTTCTCGGAGGATGAAGAAAGGCGGGGTGGCCGATGGCCGGAACCGTTCGGCCGGAAACGGCCGACCGCTACTTTTCGCTCGGCATCGTCAAGCTCGAAGAGCAGCCAGACGGCTCCGTCCTGGTGCGTGGGCGCCCGACGCAAGAGGTCCTCGACGTGGACCAGCAGATTGCAGACAAGGGATGGTTCAAGAAGGCGCTCCCCGAATGGTTCCACTCTTGGGCTAACGTGCGCGAGATGCACGAGGCGCACGCAGTCGGCGTCGGCAAGCAGTTGGAGTGGGACGAGAGGGACGATCCGTGGCTCAGCGCCCGCATCGTTGACCCGATTGCCGCAATGAAGTGCCGCGAGGGCGTATACAAGGGCTTCTCCATCGGGATCAAGGATCCAGAGATCGCAAATGACCCCGAGGCCCG
>JAKART010000022.1 GCA_021819255.1 Acidobacteriota bacterium | reverse complement strand
CGCACCCGCAGCGCTGAGATCTCTCGGCAAAACCTCCTGCGCCAGGCCCAGGAGAGCAGCCGCTTTCAGGACTTCATCGGCTGTAGCGAACCGATGCGCGCCGTCTATGCGGCTATCGAGCAGGTTGCCTGCAGCGGCGTGAATGTTCTGATCCGTGGAGAGAGCGGTACCGGCAAAGAACTGGCCGCACGCGCCATCGTTGCCTTGAGCCGCCGCGCCCATCAGCCCTACATCCGTCTCAACTGTTCCGCTCTGCCCCACGACCTGATTGAGAGCGAGCTCTTCGGAAGCGAGCGAGGCGCTTTCACGGGAGCCACCGAATCACGGCCGGGCCAGATTGAACTCGCTGATCAGGGAACGCTCTTCCTGGATGAGATCGCGACCCTCGCCCTTCCGCTCCAGACCAAGTTGCTGCGGGTTCTGGAGGATCACATGGTGCAGCGCCTGGGTGGTCGCACCCAGCGCAAGATCGACTTCCGGCTGATCTGCGCCACCCATGAAAACCTGGAGGAGATGGTTCGCACCGGCAGGTTCCGCGAGGACCTCTACTACCGCATCCACGTCGTTCCGATTCAACTCCCTCCGCTACGCGAACGTAACGGCGACATCCCCCTGCTCTGTTCCCACTTTCTCCACACCCACTGTATTGCCAACAGCATTCCTCCGAAACACTTTGACGACATGGCTCTGTCCGCTCTGGAGCAGCACACCTGGCCGGGCAACGTGCGGGAGCTGGAGAATCTGATCCAGCGGCTGGTCATCACCGTCGGAGGCAATGAGATTCAATCGACGCATCTTCCCTCGCAGCTTCTGGTGAACCACCTTGCCGCCAGTGAAGCAGTGCTGCTCCCAGACTCCGGAACTGACTTCGATGCCGCCGTACAGGAGATGGAGATCGCCTTGCTCACCGCGGCACTTCGCCGCAGTCAGGGCAACAAGGCGGCCGCTGCCCGGCTGCTGCACATCGACGGCCAGCGGATCAAATATCTCTGCCGCAAGTACGCCCTTCATTAGCCTCGCTCGCCCTCCATCTTTGGCTCTGTGTAGCTGTTCCACAAGATCATTTCGCTATGGATTAAGAAAAAATGTGCCGACATGGGGCGCCCATCCGTCGTACCCTGAAATTGGCTGGTTCGTATCCCACTCTATGGACCGTGAATGGCTCTCTTTGACTTTTTGGTTGGTAAACCGCTCGCCACCTCGGAGGAGCGCGCGGAGCACATAGGTCCGATCGCCGGCATTCCGGTCTTTGGACTGGACGCTCTCAGCTCCGCGGCTTATGGTCCAGAGGCCGCTCTCACCTTGCTGATCCCTCTGGGGCTGGCGGGCTTAGCGTACATCATCCCCATCAGCCTGGCCATCATTCTTCTGCTGACCATCCTTTACTTCTCCTACCGCCAAACGATTGATGTCTACCCTCACGGGGGCGGCAGTTACACGGTGGCCTCAGAGAACCTAGGGACAACAGCCGGCCTGCTGGCCGCCGCTGCGCTGATGATCGACTACATTCTGAACGTCGCCGTGGGCATCTCCGCTGGCGTCGGAGCTCTGGTCTCCGCCTTTCCTTCTCTGCAGCCTCATACCCTTGCGCTCTGCCTGCTCATCTTGTTTCTACTCACCGTCATTAACACGCGCGGTGTCCGCGACACGGGTAAGGCATTCCTGATTCCCACCTACCTCTTCATAGGAACCCTGCTGGTGGTCATCTTGGTGGGCGGGGTGCGCACAGTTCTGGCGCACGGCCACCCAGTTCCGATCATCGCTCCTCCGAACCTTCCCAAGGCGGCCATGATGCTGACCCCATGGCTGCTGCTTAAAGTGTTCGCCAGTGGCTGCACCGCCATGACCGGCGTCGAGGCCGTCTCGAACGGAGTGGGCGCGTTCCGTGAACCCACTCAACCAAACGCCAAGCGCACCCTCACCATCATCATTGCGTTGCTGGCGATCTTCCTGGGCGGCATCGCCGTGCTGTGCCGGGCTTATAACATCGGCGCCACCGACCCTGCCGGAGCCGGCTACCAGAGCATCCTCTCTCAGCTCATCTGCGCGGTTGTGGGCCGGGGCTGGTTCTACTACATCGGGATGGGCTCCATCCTTCTGGTTCTCGCTCTTTCGGCGAACACCTCCTTTGCCGATTTTCCCCGTCTCACTCGTGCGATCGCCCACAGCAACTATCTTCCTCACGTCTTTTTGGTCCGCGGCCGGCGCCTGCTCTACTCCCATGGCATCTATGCTCTGGTCGGCCTCTCGGCGATTCTGCTCATCGCTTTTGGCGGCATCACCGACCGTTTGATTCCGCTCTTCGCCATCGGAGCCTTCCTGGCCTTTACGCTCTCGCAGGCCGGCATGGTGATGCATTGGCTTCGCAAACCGGGGCCGCGCTCGATTCACCGCATCCTGATCAACGGCATCGGCGCCCTGGCCACCGGCGTCACGCTCATCGTCGTTCTTCTGACCAAATTTGCGGAGGGCGCGTGGATCACAACTCTTCTGATTCCCTTACTCATCTTCCTGATGCTGGCTGTCCGGCGGCATTATGAGGCGGTCTCACGCGAAATTCAAATCCATGAGCCCATCCGGCTTGAGAACCTGAACCGTCCCATGGTCGTCATTCCCATTGACCGCTGGTCGAGGATCACGGAGAAGGGCTTGCGCTTTGCTCTGAAACTTAGCGATGAGATTCAAGCTGTGCATATCGATACCGGAGAAGAGCGCGACACCCTTGAACAAGTCTGGCAGCGGGACGTTGCCGGCCCGATCGCAGCGGCCGGCCTTGCCGTTCCCCGGCTAGTCTGGCTACCTTCCCCCTATCGCTTCGTCCTGGCGCCTCTGGTGGATTACATTCTCCAACTGGAAAGCCAGCTCCCTGACCGGCAGATCGCTGTCCTGGTTCCTCAGTTGATCGTCAAGCGGTGGTGGCAGGCCCCTTTGCACAATCAGCGCGCTCAACTGCTCAAGCTTCTATTGATGATGCGGGGCAATCAGCGCATTTTGACCATCAACATTCCGTGGTACCTATAGAGAGACGCAGCTTCTGCCGGTAAACTGCCCGGCCCATGGCGCTGCGTGTTGCTGCTGGAAACGATCTTTGCGGCAGGCAGGCTGCTGCGCGTTTCAGCAAACTCTTCGCGCCAGTCTGGAGCAATAGCGGGGTTATTGTGATGTACCGAAGCGGAGTCTGAACCAAGCTTGTGCATCCTGTTCTGCGACCCCGGGGAGCAGCTCTGCGATGGCCTGGTCGAGAGCTTCTTGGGATCGTGCCTTGGCCGAGCGGAGCAGTTGTTTGAGCTTGGCCCAGGCCTTTTCGATAGGGTTGAGGTCAGGCGAGTAGGGTGGCAGGTAGAGCACACGGGCGCCTGCGCCTTCCAATCTCTCTCGCACACCCCGCACCTTGTGCGAGGAGAGATTGTCCATCACCACCTCGTCGCCGTGCGCGAGCGCGGGGCAGAGCGCCTGTTCCACATCGGCCAGGAAGATGTCGCTGCCGGTAGGCTCCTCGACGGTCATGGTGGCGACCAGTCCGCGCGTGCTCATCGCTCTCAGGATGGTCAGAATCTTCCAGTGGCCTCCGAGCGTGGCTTCGTGGATGCGTCGGCCTCCAAGGCAACGACCCCGAAGCCTCGTCATCGAGGTGGTCAACCCGCTCTCGCCCAGGTAGATTAACTTCTCCGCGGGGACGGCGCGGATCGCTTCGAGGAACTCCCTGCGCCGCTCGCGGTTGGCTTCCGTATCACGTTCGACGGCGTGTAGCGACTTTTTTTCAGCCGTAGACCGAGTCGTACCGCCCACTCTCGAACCAAAGACCAGCTCATCGCTACGCCAGTGTCGGTCGCAATCCGATCGCGCAACTCGGCTACGGTGATGTCGGCGTCCAGCCCCACCAGTTCCACCGTCCGCGCCGCCACCGCGCGCTCACCGGGCTCTTCGGCCCTGGACGGTAGCGAACCCGCTCCATCAGCCCCGTCCGGCTCCGCTGCCGAAAGATCTTCTCCCCCTAGCCAAGGCTCACTCCAAACACCCCGGCCAGTTCCCGGAAACTTCCCAGCCCCTTCGCAGGCGCTTGGCATATCTTCCGGCGCAAATCGTCATCGCAGGCTCGCGCCATCTCGTGGGTGTGCGTCGCGGATCCATCGCCTCCTTTACCTCACACCATCCGTACTACTGCTCTAAAAATTCCGCAGCGCCAGATACTGATGGATGAAGGCGACCGCCATGCTTCCCTCTCCCACGCCGCTGGAAACGCGCTTGATGGAGTCGTGGCGAACATCGCCGGCGCAGAAAACGCCGGGCAGGCTGGTCTCCAGCGGAAACGGTTCGCGGTCCGGCAGCGGCCACCGGGCCAGATCGCGCCCCGTGCAGATGTAACCGCCCGCATCTCTCTCCAGGCTTGGGGGCAGCCATGCCGTGTTGGCGTTGGCGCCGATCATCACGAAGAGCGCATCGGCATCGCGCGTTTGGATCGTCGGCGCACCGTCTGCTCCCTGCGACTGAGTTACAATCCGCTCGAGATGATCCTCGCCCTCCGCCCGAATTACCTCGGTATACGGCTCCGCGCTGAGGTTCCTTTTGGCCCCTAACTGCTCAATGAGGTACTGCGACATGCTCAACTCCAAACCTTTGCCGCGCAGCAGCATCGTCACCGTAGCGGCATAGTTGCAGAAAAACATTGCCGCCTGGCCGGCGGAGTTACCGCCGCCGACAACAAAGACCCTCTTGCCGACCGCATTGATCGCCTCATGGCGGGTAGCGCCATAGAATACACCTCTCCCCTGGAAGCGGTTCACCCCGTCGGCGTGCAAAACTCTCCACTCCACCCCCGTAGCCAGCAAGACGACACAGGCAGAGATCCTCTGGCCTTCATCCAGTTCCACGCAATATCTTCCATCGGAGAGTGGCTCCAGATGCTCCACGCAGCGCGTCAACACAATCTCCGCGCCGAATCGAACGGCCTGCTTTTGCGCCCGGTCGCTCAGCTCTTCTCCCGAGATTCCATTCGGAAACCCCAGGTAGTTTTCGATTCGCGATGAAGCGCCTGCCTGTCCACCGGCCGAGGATCGTTCCACCAGCAGCACCCGCAAACCCTCTGATGCTCCGTAGACGGCGGCGGCCAGTCCCGCCGGGCCTGCACCCGCAATCACAACGTCATACGCATCATGGCGCGGCTGGGTGCGTATTCCCAGCGCCTCGGCTACGCTCCGGATCGTGGGCCGCTCCACACAGAAGGCGCGGTCCACAATCACCTCGGGCCCATGGTATCCCTCCGTCATGCAAGCCGGCAGCCGGTCGGGCTCGCGCTCCGCATCCACCCATTCGTATGGAATCCGATTCGAGGAGAGAAAGTTCCGAATCTCATGGCAATCGCTGTCATATTTTGTCCCCACCACCAGCACCCGCGAGCCGGGGAGAGTTTTGGCGAACTGCTGGACGGAAATCAGGCGATCCGTCATGGTCTGCAGGATGACGGCACTGGACGCCGCCGAGTCTTGAATCAACTCAAACAACACCTGCGGATCAAACTGCGCAACCCTTGCTTTGGAGATGGCCCTGATAGAGACAAACGCTGCCCCGCCCAGCAAAATCGGGACCTCGCCGAAAAAATCGCCCGCCTTGTAGCTGCGCAGCTCCATAGGCTGGCCCAGGACCTCCTTCACCAGTTGAAGGTCACCCTCCAGCAGCACGTAAAAGCCGGCCATCTCTCCTTCCCGCAGCAGCCACTCCCCGGGGTTGAGACGGATATCAGCCGCCCGCCTCGCCAGACGCCGGCAACTCAACTCGTCAAGAGACGCAAAGACCGGAAGCGCCTGCAGTTCAGAGAAAGAGATCATCTCTCGATTGTCCCATGTTCCCGTCAAGCGAAGTTCAATCGCCACCTGCCTGCGGCTCGGTCAGATCCAACACAGATCCAAAATAGATCCAACACAGATCCAACACCGATCCATCCCCGCCCCGCATCGCAGGCGGAGATGTCGAATGGATGGCCAATTCCACCGCCCCAAATGATCTTCCCTGGGAAGAGATCGCAGCGAACAGAGCCAGCACACCCGGCTGCTATACCCGCCCTCCGGCCATGGCTGTTTACAAGGAGGCGATCGCTTCTACGGGATAGCCGGCATCCTTCCATCCCTGCAAGCCGCCACGGAGAGGACGCACGCGTTGAACGCCCAGGCGATGCAACTCCAGGGCTACCTTTGCGCTGGTCTCTTCGCTGGGGCAAGTGCAGTAGAGGACGATGTCGCGGTCACTGGGAATGATCTCGCGCCGTTGCTTGAGCTCATCCGGACCGATGCGCAGGGCGCCGGGCAGAATCAGAGGGTCGGCCAGGACATCCAGAGGATGGCGCAGATCAACGATGAAGGGGCGATCGAGGCCGTCGCGCTCAGCCTCTGCAATCATCTCCATCAACTGCAGCGGCTCCAGACGCAGACCCTTCAACTGATCCAGAAACTGGCGGCGTTTGAGAACTCGATAGACCACCAGACTGATGACCGCAAAGAACACCAGCGCGACGCCGAAACGGCCGAGCATGGCAAAGAACTCGCTGCTCCTTTTGGCAAGATCTCCGAAAAATCGTCCCGCAAGGAGCCAGGCGCCACCCCAGGCAAGCGAGCCGGCCATGTCATAGGCCGCAAAGGTCAGGTAAGGAATGCGGACCTGGCCAATGATGGGAGGCGCTACTGTGTTGAGACCCGGCACAAACTTGGCAAAAAGCAGGGTAACGGCTCCGCGCCGGCTCACCGTCCCCTGCGTGCGCTCAACGCAGGTGGCGGCTTCCAGTGAGAGGTGGCAGAGAGCGTTCAATACGCGCGCACCATAGCGCTTCCCCAGGAAGTACCATGCCGAGTCGCCCAGCATACAGGCAGCCAGGATCACCGGAAGCGCATAGGCAATGTGGAGTTGGTGAGCCGCGCTCATGGCGCCGGCTGCGATGAACAGCGGAACCGTGGGAATCGGCACACCGCCTTGCTCTACCAGCACCCAGGCAAACAGGAGAGCATACGTATGATGCACAAGCATGCTAAGAACCGAAGGCATCCACCTGATCCTTTCCGCTAGCCCCAAATGCCGGAATGAAGGCTCTTCTTTAAAAGAAGTAGATGATGGCTGGAGCCGCGCGGTGCGGAAAATTGGTGCGGAAAATTAAGGTGAGCCCAATCAGTCTCGGGAAAGCCCGGACCTACAGCGCCTGCACCCACGAGACTGGCGCCAGCAGTCTGGTGCCAGCAGACTGGCGCCAGCAGACTGGTGCCAGGAGCCGGACTCTGATACCTGATCCGCCGCTTGGCTCCGCCGGCCTGTTTCCGGGTGAGTCTGCCGGATGCCCGGTGAGTCTCTCGGGGTTGGTCCGCCGGGCGACCGAGCCCATGCCGGAGCCCTAGACCATTTTCCCTGATGATGGGTGTACGGAAGCGGGCGTTCCGTGGCGTTTTCATTGAGGAAAACGCCCACAGGAGTCGTTCCCCTTGCCTACACCTTCAGGGAAAATGGTCTAGCCGGAGCCCAAGACAGAGATCAAGGCAGGGCTCAAGACAGAGCCCAACAGCGGACCTTCTTCAGAGCGTGAAACCGGCAGCGCCGCTGCGCCGCCCCGAACCGCAGGGCCCTCTCCCACACTCCGGAGTCTCAGGGGCCCCCCTTCGTTTCAGGGAGATCGAGCTAATCGGAGATCATCGGGGCTAATCCTTGATGCGCACGGTCGGCTCCACCGACATTCCGATCCGCAGAGCGTAGTCCTTGTTCTCCTGATCGAGGTTTGTGAAGTTGATTCGAACCGGAATGCGCTGGACCACCTTCACATAGTTCCCCGTAGCGTTCTCCGGGGGAAACAGGCTCAACGAACTGCCTGTCGCCCCGCCAATCTGCGCTAACACGCCGGTGAACTCCCGGCCGCCCAACGCATCCACCGAGATATCCACCCGCTGTCCGGGATGCATATGGGTCAGTTGGGTCTCCTTGAAGTTGGCCGTCACCCAAAGATCGGTCAAAGGCACCACCGTCAGCAGAGACTGGCCAATGCTGAGGTTTTCTCCTACGGCCACGCTTTTGTTGCTGACAATGCCGGTGACGGGAGAGACGATCCGGGTGTAGCTCAGGTTTAGCTGCGCCTGATCCACTCGTGCCTGGGCCACCTTGATCGCCGCCAGGGCGGCTGCCGCAGCCGCCTGCTGCGCCGCTACCTGTTTGGGGCCATTCTGCTGGCTCTGGAACTTCTGTGAACGAGCCTGCGCCAGGCGCTCTTCCATGGTTCGCACTGCTTCCTCTTGCGCCTTGACGTCACGCCGGGCAGCCTCCAGATTGCCCTGGTCGGCGGCCGCCTGGGCCACAGCGGCATCGTACTGCTGCTTGGAGATCACATCTTTGGCCACCAGCGGGGTGTAGCGCTGCACGTCAAGCTGGGACTTGATGGCTTGGGCCTGAGCGGCGGCGACTTTGGCCTTGTCCACCTCCACCTGCGCCTCCGCCTGCTGCACTGCAGCCTCGCTGCCGGCTACGTCGGAGATGGAGCTCCGCAGGGTGGTAAAGGTCTGGACGTGCGTAATAGGTACGCCCACCACGGCCTGGCGATAGGCTGCCTGGGCGTTCGCCAAGTCGGCCTGGGCTTGTTCCAGCGCCACCTGGAAGTCCTTGGGGTCGATCTCGGCGATGCTGTCGCCCTGGTGGACAAACTGCTCCTCTTCCACATCCACATGGATCACCTGGCCAGCCACGCGCGAGCTCACCTGGTAGAGGTTGCCATCCACTTGAGCGTCGTCCGTGTCCTCGGTAAAGGTCGAGCGCCAGTAGAAGAGTCCGGCTCCGAGAATCAACACAGCGATCACCAGAACGCCGATAAACTTCCTCTTCGAGTTGTTCCTGGGCGGAGCTTCCATCGGCTCCGGCTGTTGCGAACGTTCGTTCTGATCGGACACGCTTACTTTCCTCCGAGATACTCTTTGTAGTTGGTCGAAGCGACTCCCAGAGCCCGGGCCAGGGAGAGCTTGGCGACGTTGTGCTGGTAGAGCGCGCTGATGTATTGGTCTTCCGCCTGGCGATCGGCGGCCAACGCCTGGGAGACAGTCAGGCTGGAGTCAACCCCGGCCTTGAATCGCTCCTGAGCCTCTGCAAGGGCTTCACGCGCCAGATCCACATTGCTCCGGGTTGCCTCTACCAGCTTGGCTGCGGTTTGAATATCCAGAATGGCGTCGCGAACATCGGCATTGACCTGCTGCGTCTGGTCGGAGAGCCTGGCCTTGGCCTGGTCAAGCCGGGCCTCAGCGGTCTCTTCTTCTCCATGCACCTTGGCGATCTGCAACACGGGCGCGGAAACCGACCCCACAGCGGTGAACGTGCCATGGGAGTGAGCCATGGTCCGCCCCAGGACGCCATAGTTGCCATTGACATTCACCGTGGGAAGTTGATCATCGGCCGCCGCCTTTCGCTCAGCTTCGGCCGCTTTGACCTGCTCCGCGGACGCCGCAAGATCCTTGCGTTGCCGCAGCGCCGCCCCGAAGGCAGCCTCCGGATCCGGAGTATCCAGCGCCTGGAAGGGTTCCCTGTCCGTCAACTGGAATCTCTGGTCAAGCGGCAAACCGATGGAGCGCGCCAGCGCAATCTTATCCTCGGCCAACTCATTTTTGGCCGAGATCAGGGCTTGCTGCTCGCTCTGGTAGTCCACCTGAGCTCGCAGCACGTCCAGGCGGGGGCTGGTGCCGGCCTCATGCGCGTCGGTAGCCTGATCGAACGAGAGCTTGGAGCTGGCCAACTCAGCTTGGACAGCCTGAATTCGAGTCTGGTCAGCGATACAAAGCAGATAAGCGTTGCCCACGGTAAGCACCACCAGTTCTCGGGCATCCTGCGCGGTCAGCTTGGCCGCCTGGAAGTTGTGCTTGGAAGCCAGATAGGTCTGCAGCGAGTTCAGGTTGACCAGATCCTGATTGAGAAACGCTCGGAAATCTTCCACCTGAAACGGCCCGATGATCGGATTGATCTCAGGGATCTTGAGGCCGAAGGCGGCCAGATCAATCTGCTCCACGGTGATCGAGGCGCTGGCCGTCACGGTAGGCAGAAGCGACTGCAGGCTCTCCAGTCGCTCGCCCTCCGCCTGGCGCTGGCTGGAACCTTGCAGGATGAGACCCAGATTGTTCCGCAGGCCCATGTGGATCGCCTGATCCATGCTCAGCGGCAAAACCTGCCCGTTTGCACTTCCGTGCACCAGGCTGCCATGGAAGCTGGGGTCCATCCCACCTAAGGAACTGCTGCTGGACGGGTTCAGCGCGGGCCCCGGCGCGGCGAGCTGCTGCTGCGTCTGCAGAGCAACACCCAGCTCCGCGGAGCCTCCATTGGAGCTCGTGCCGGCGGACTGCGCCACAGCCATCGAAGCGGCCAACGCCGGCAGCAGAAGGGCAAGAACCCGCCCCATCGCGTTCCATGACGCGTCTCGGTGCAGTTGAATCATAGCTTCCATGCTAAATCGTCGAAGGAAGCCGCCGGGCATCGTCTTCCGTCTGTCCGGCGTTTCCTTCCTCACAGATGCACGGACGCGGAGGATATATGCAAAACTTCGCGGGAAATCCACCCTCGCCCCCTCCATATCCCTGAAATCAACGCCGGGCAGAAACAGAGCCGAATCAAAATCCTCATTAAATCGCTATAAGAAAGAGCCTCACCCTTTACACTTTTGCTGTGGCCTCCCCCGAGAGCGCTCGGCTGGATCTGAGCCGGCCCGCCGGTCTCCCCCACTAAGGAGCCGCGAGAGAGCAGCAACAAACCCAAAGGAGTCCCATGTTTCTAGGCATTGATGTTGGTACCGGCGGCACCCGCGCCATTCTGGCGGATCGCGATGGAAGGGTGCTCGCCTCGCACTCCGTCGATCATGCTCCCATCCACTCAGAGCGGATCGGTTGGGCGGAGCAAAGCCCGGAGGACTGGTGGAGAGCGGCGCAGCAGGCCATCACGGGAGTTCTGCGGCAGGCCAAAACAGCCGAATGCTACACACCGGTGGAGGCGGTCGGCTTGACCGGGCAGATGCATGGGTGCGTCCTGCTGGATGCCGGCGGAGAGGTGCTGCGCCCCGCCCTGATCTGGTGCGATCAGAGGACACAGCCCCAGTGCGACTGGCTGACCGAAACCATCGGCTACCAAAGGCTGATCGAACTGACCGCCAACCCTGCCCTGCCCAACTTTACCCTCACCAAGTTGCTGTGGGTGCGCGAGCATGAGCCGGAGACCTTTGCCAGAGTCGCGCACGTCCTCTGCCCCAAGGACTTTGTGCGTCTGCGGCTGACCGGCGAGTATGCCATGGATCTGCAGGAGGCCTCCGGAACCCTGCTGCTGGACGTTGCTCGCCGGCGCTGGTCAGCCGAGATGGCCGAGCGGACCGGGATCCCGCTGGGCTGGCTGCCGCGGCTCTTCGAGGGGGTGGAGATCTGCGCGCGCGTTAGTTCCGCCGGGGCTGCAGCGACAGGACTGGCCGCCGGAACTCCAGTGGCCGCCGGAGCCGGAGACCAGGGAGCCGGGGCTGTGGGGATGGGAATCCTTACCCCCGGAACGGTATCCGCAACCATAGGAACCTCGGGCGTTGTCTTCGCCGCAACCGCCAAGCCCACCTTGGACCCAAAGGGCCGGTTGCATACCTTCTGTCATGCGGCCCCGGGAATCTGGCATGTGATGGGCGTGACCAACGGAGCTGGATTGAGCCTTCGCTATCTGCGCGACACCTTCTTTTCTTCCCTCTCCTATCAGGACATGACATCTCTGGCGGCCGGCGCACCGCCGGGGAGCGATGGGTTGTTGTGGGCGCCCTACCTTTTCGGTGAGCGGACGCCGCATCTGGACCCCAATGCGCGCGCGGCCTTTGTGGGGATCAACGCTTCCACAACCGCCTCGCACTACGTCCGCGCGGTGTTGGAGGGCGTCGCCTTCTCGCTGCAGGACAGCTTCACACTCTTTGCGGAGCTCGGAATCCCGGTGGAAACCATCCGCCTGGGCGGCGGCGGAGCGCACAGTCCGTTGTGGCGGCAGATTCAGGCCGACGTGTATGGCCATGCAGTGCAGATGCTGGAGGCCGAAGAGGGCGGAGCATTTGGAGCCGCCTTGCTGGCCGGCGCCGGAGTGGGCGCCTGGCCATCGGTGGAGGAAGCCTGTCGGGCTGCGGTGCGTCCTGCAGAGACAATCGAACCACAGCACGCAGCGGCGATGACGCAGATCTATGCACGCTATCGCAAGATGTATCCGGTTCTGCGGCAGATCAGCGGCTGATCCGGCCCCCAGGCGCGAGCCCATGCTGCCCCACTTCAACCGCTGCAAGCGCGGTTGAGATCAGATGTCTCTCTTTGTGAACCTGTGCGCCGGTCCACCGGCGCGGGCCCTCGCCGGATGCAGGGACGGAGCACCAGAAGCTATGGGCTTCGGCGTAGCATGGAGAGTTATGAAGCGCTCTCTGCCGCATCTTCACACCGCCGCGCTCCTGGGAGCGCTTGCGATTCATCCGGCGCCCTCTGGCGCGCAGGCGGCCGCACGGACAAAGATCTCCCCAGACGCCGCCCCCGCAGCGCAAGCTTCTGCTACGCAAGATCCTGCAATTGTGCCCACCGGCCGGCTCGCGGAGGGTTGGTGGGCGGCACGGCACAAGCACATTCTTGCTCAAGTGGCCGCCCAGCCCGATGCCCAGTTGCTGCTCATCGGAGACTCCATTACCAACAACTACGACAAGGCGGATCCGCCCAACCAGAACTTTCAGCCCATCTGGGACGCGTACTACGTCCCCCGCAAGGCCTTGAACCTTGGCTTCAGCGGTGACACAACCGCCAACGTGCTCTGGCGGCTGGATCACGGAGAGGTGGCCGGCCTTCACCCCAAGCTGGTCATCCTGCTGATCGGAACCAACAATACGGCCTTGGGACAGACGGCCAGACAGACTGAGGAAGGGATCGACGCGGTGATCAAGGACCTGGAACGCCGCCTGCCGCAAACGAAAATCCTTCTGATGGGTTTGTTGCCCACGGCGCTGCCCTCCCGGGAGGTCAACTAGATCGGAA
>JAKART010000446.1 GCA_021819255.1 Acidobacteriota bacterium | reverse complement strand
GCGACCGGTTTGCCGGCGCAGACTCCTCCGGCGGAGCGGTGCCGCCACCGCTCCCCAACGTACGCTCGCTGCCCGGTGGGCTGAAAGCCGTACTCATGACGCACCCCCCGCTCCCGGCCGCTGATGCGGGGGAACATGCGAAGCAGGACCATGCGCGCCAGGCGCAGGAGCATGGTGCGGAGGTAGACTCCGCCGCCCGGCGGCACGCCCCGGCGCGCGCTTGACCCCAGAGGCTGACTTGACCCCGGAGGCGGACTTGACCGTGGGCGTGGCTTGCTTCGCTACCTTTGGCCCCGGACCGGAGTGCTTCCCGGCAGCCGAGGAGCCCTGAGTGGGGAAAGACTCCCCTGGAGGCAAGGGATTGTAATTGGCCAGGATCTCAAACTCGACGCCCGGCGGCGGACCCGCTACCGGACCGGCTGCGCCCACGCGGTTGCCCTGCTGGCTCAGATCCTTCGCCTCGGTCGCCTCTCCCGTCAACTGCGGCTCTCGAAACCGCTTCGACCGCTCCAGGTTCCGCACCAGTTGCACCGAGCGGTCCCGGTCCCCGGAGACTCGCAGATGAATCATCACATCCCCGTTGGAGGTTGGCTCCGGCTCAATCGAGGTCACCTGCACGCCCTCCGGCAGCACCGTCTCCAGATCCATCATCACCGCCGTCCAAGAGAAGCTCTTGCGCAGGAACAGAGCGTTCAGAAAGTGCGCGCGCGTCAGGATGGCCGCATTGGCGGGTTCATGCATTCGCTGAATATTGGCGCGTCTCTCATTCTGCGCCGCCAGCACCTTGACGTGTACCGCATTCAGTCTCGCCTGCTCCGCCGCCAGCTTCCTCTCCAGCGCATGAGAAGACGCCAGCCCGGCTGCGGCCAGCAAAGCCAGCAGAGCCATCAGAATGCGCAGCCGCAGAACGATAGGCCCCAGTTCGATATAGGGCCGCGTGGCGAGATTGACCGTAATCCGCATCAGCCGCGCAGCGCCCCCACCACTCCCGCCAGCCAGCCGAGCGAGGAGACCGCCTTGACTGCCCTCGGCAGCAGCGCTGTCTCCTCCACCAGCTCCCGCACCTTCCAGCCGCCCTCCTCCACCACGCCCGAACTCCTCAAAATCCCGCTCAGCCGCTCCGCCCCCAGCGGTCCCGCGCTCAGCACCTGGGTTGGAGGCGCCGACAAGGTGTCCTCAAAGTAGGCGGCCGCCACGCTGACCGCCTGCGCAATCTCGCCAGCCGGCGGGACCGGCTCGAGCCCAAATCCAGCCGAGCTGCCAGACGGGCTGCCGTCAGGGCCCTTGTCCGCGCCGGACGCCTCTTTCCAAGCGGGGTAAGCCCAGCCGGCATCGCCGCCACCAGGGCTGTCAGAGGCCGGCGGCAAGGCATCGGGCGCGGCAAGCCCCGGCACGGCATGTTCCTGAAGATCCACGCTGCGATGCAGCAGAAGCACGCCTGCGCGCACAATAGCCGCCGTTACCCCAAGGGGATTGGCATTCACCAGCAGCGCCGGCGCCGCATCCGGCAGCGCAGCCAGACAGGCCAGGGTACTCGGCAGCACAGCTCCAGGCTCGAAACCGGCCTCGCGCACGGCCGTCTCATACTCGCCCAACACATCCCGGGGAATCCCCACCGCCAGCACCCGCACCCCAGCCTTGCCGGAGCTCATCGTCTGGTAACTGACCATGGCCTCATCCGCATCGAACGGCAGCAGCTTCTTCAAACGGAAGCGCACCAGCGGCAGAGCTTCAGCGGCCCGCGCCGGCAGAGCCTCAAACTCCAGCAACAGCACCCGCACCGCGGCATCCGGGATCACCAGGGTCAGATCGCCATCGCGCGCGTTGGCCCGCTCACCGATCTTCTCCAGGGCGCTGCGGATCGCATCCACGGCAGCCGCTCGATCCTGCAAGTTGCCCGGCTTCAGCCCCGGGGCCACCACCCCGCGGGCCAACGCCACCACAGACACCGCCTCCAACGCCGCATTGGCGGCGCTCGATCGGCCTGCCACCACACCCTGCGGCAAAATCTCACAGGCCAGACGAGGGCGGGTTCCAGAAGCTTGGGGAAGAATGTTCATCGGGCTCTAACTAGAGTACCTTGCGAGAGATAGGGATGGCAGCGCTTTGAGGGTTTGGACGTTTGATCCGCGCCTCCGTTTCCCGCTCCAAACACGCTGTCCGAACGCTCAGGGCGGAACGATTCCTTCCCCTGGCAACGCCTCTGCTTCGAGCCGCCGCGCTCTCCCCCATCCAACTTGCAGCCGGAGAACTACCGGCCCTGCTCAATGAAGGTCACCTTGTTAATCTCCCGCAGCGTGGTAATTCCCATCCGCACCCGCTCCAGGGCCGAATCCCGCAAGAAGGACATTCCCTTGTCCTTGGCCGCCTTCCGAATCTCCGATCCCGGCCGCTTCTCCAGCAGCATCTCGCGGATCTGATCGTCCAGCTCCAGCAGCTCGTGAATCGCCGATCGACCCCGATAGCCGGTCCCGCCGCACTCGATGCACCCCGGCCCCTCCTTGAAGGTCACATCCCGCCACTCCTCCGGACGCAGCCCGTTCTGCTCCAGTTCGGCGTCGGTGTAATGCACCTCGCGCACGCAGAACTCACACACCTGGCGCACCAGCCGCTGCGCCAGGATGCAGTTGAGAGCGCTGACAAAGTTGTACGGCTCAACACCCATGTAGAT
>JAKART010000445.1 GCA_021819255.1 Acidobacteriota bacterium | reverse complement strand
CGAGATGGTGCGGGTAGTTGGAGGGGTAAATCGACTACAAGGTTGCTTGCCTGCGCCGTGCTGTGAATCCTTGAACGTCTGCTCGCGGGTTGGAGTCCTGCTGGCCCAGCGCAGGTTCGGCATCCTGCAGAATCACATCTCCAGAATCACATCTCAAAGATGCGAGCTGTGGGACACCCCTATCCGCCGCCGGCCGTGTAGTATGTTTCTTTGTCTATGAGCCACCGCTTCTCCGCCATGCTGCACGTTTCCGGCGACGTTCGCGATGCCATTGCCTTTTATGGGAGGGCGTTCGGCGCTACGCTCGGCTGGAGCACGCCCCCGTCCGCGGATATGGTGGCGCAGATCCTCGTGCATGGCGCTGAGTTCTGGGTGCATCCGGCCAGTGAAGAGATTGGCAATCCGTCGCCGGCAGATCTCGGTGGCACGGCGGTCCGGTTGATGCTCATCGTGGAAGATCCAGATGCCGTCTTCGCTCGGGCAGTGGCTGCCGGCGCCGTGGTTCGGTGCCCCATGCAGGACCACGACTATGGATGGCGAGATGGCTCGGTACAGGATCCGTTTGGTCATCGCTGGGAGATCGGCAAGCCGTTGTAGCTCGCACCAGGAGCGATCCCGCTGAACCCCTGTAACCACCTGTCACAGCACAGCCCGTTTGCTCCGCAGGAGAAACCCAGGCTCAGACTTCGGCCATGATTCAGCTCGTGCGCCAGTTGGCTCGGAGTGCTGTTTTCGCCGCGCAAAATCTTGGCAGAAGGCATTCGTAACGGGCTGGAGAATGGTCCTGGTTGCGCGCGTTCAGGGAACAACTGCTTGCAGGAGGAGAGTGAGGCCGATCAGCAGCAAGCCGCCAAAGACGTACTTTAGAAAGGCTGTTCCAGAGATCCGCTGGTTGATCATCCGTCCCAGGATGACGGCCGGAAGCATCGCGGGCAGGGAGTAGAGGTACTCTCGCGTCACCACGCGTGTCCATAGACCGGCACTCCAGAAGCCAACCATCCCCAGGAAGCTGGCAGGCAGAAAGTAGGCGTGCAGTGTGGCCCGAAACTGCTGCGGAGACCATCGCCGCAGGGCGCCGTAGATCACCAGCGGCGGCCCGTTCATGCCAAACGCTCCTCCCAAGACGCCGGCCAGAAAGCCGGCCAGGAGCAGCGCCGTATGATGCCGATCCTCTTCCAGAGTGAACCCATCTTTCGCCAGCAGCGAATAGCTCGCGAAGCCGAGCAGCAAGGTTCCGAGGCTGCCCTTGACCCACCCATGCGGCGCATGGGTCAGCAGCAACAGGCCCATAGGCACGCCGAAGATCGTGGCTATCAGCAATCCAGCGGCGCTGCGCAGGCGAATCTGGCGCCAGTCCTGAGCCACCACCAGGGCTGCGATGGAGATGGACAGCAGAGCCGCCAGCGGGGCAGCGACGCTCACGGGCATAAACAATGCCAGCAGCGGCACGGCGATCAGTGCTTCGCCGAATCCAAACGACGACCGCACCAGGGTCGCCAGGAATACGACGAGCATCACGAATGGAAGCGAAGCGTGAATGGTCCCTCCCGGTAGGCGTCGGTTCGGTGTTCCGTTGGCGAGCGCGAGCCTCTGAGCGTTACGGCCGGTTGCGCCCGAGCTGACAGGGATAGCGGGAGCCAAGCTCCACGTGTCTGCTTGAGGGACGAATCTGATTCGGGAGCAGGTTCTAATATCCGTTGGCGATCAGGTAAGCGGACGTCAGCCAGTTCTGTTGAGAGGCGGCGCGCTGTGCTGCGGCGTACTTGGCCAGAGCGTCGGTTTCGATGTTGACCCGCTCTCCGGGCCGGAGTGTGTGCAGGTTGGTTGCTCTGTAGGTGTGCGGGATGATGGCAATCTCGATACGGGGAAGATCCAGACGAGCGACGGTGAGGCTGATGCCATTGATGGTGATAGAGCCCTGCGAGATGACCTGGGACGCGAGATGGTCCGGGATCTCCAGGGTGAGACGCCAGTCGGTTGTTGCCAGGTCGCTGTGCAGGGGAAGCAGAGAGACCAGCGATCCGGTGGCGTCCACATGGCCTTGCACCACGTGTCCGCCGAGTGGAGATCCGGCAGGGGTGGGAAGCTCCAGGTTGACGGTGGCGCCGGAGGATAGGTCGCTGAGGTTGGTTCGGGTCAGCGTCTCCGCGGCCAGATCAGCGGCGAAGTGGGCGCTCTCCGGGAGCGGAATCGCGGTGAGGCAGACGCCGTTGACCGCGATGCTGTCGCCGATATGCCAGCAGTTGCGGAGCGCCGGGGCGGAGATGATCATGCGGGTGGCTCCCGCGCCGGAGGTAATGGAGACGACCGTGCCCGTGGTTTCAATGAGTCCGGTGAACATAAGAAGAGTATAGAGAACCGGCGACCCCGATTTTCGGGCTGGGTCAGAGGACTCCGGCCCAAGGGTCGTGGAGGTAGCCGACGGTGCGGTGGTCGTCGCCGTTGGGGGCGAGATTCGAAGGGAAACTGGAGTGGGTGGTATGGATGAGGCGCTGTTGGAGGGCCTGGGGCGAGCCGAAGTTGGCAGCGAAGGGGATCGCGTCGTCCCCAAGGTGGATCCGGCTGGAATAGAGTACGACGCGATCGACCAGATCGGAGGTGAGAAAGCTGCCGTTGACCTGGGAGCCGGCCTCTACCAGGAGGCTGAGAATCTGGCGCTGGGCCAGCTCACCGAGCA
>JAKART010000444.1 GCA_021819255.1 Acidobacteriota bacterium | reverse complement strand
TGACCAAAACCTTCCGCCGTCTTTGATGAGGTTGTACGTTTGACTGAGGACAGGGCCATTGTCCATCGACACGTAGTTGTCGTTGCTGATGGGAGTACCCCACTCAGAAAATGCGCGGCGATCTGCAATATAGAGCAGCTTAAGAAGCTTGATATAGTGCATGCGCCCGCCGCGCAATTCCAAAAGGAGTGCCGCTGCCTCGGTAACCTTTTGTTCTTCGAATCGCATATTGCCTGACAAGGTGAAGACTTAGCGAAATATTATTTTCAGAGGTAGTGTACCACCCTTATACCCCTCCTTTTGCACAGATTTTTATGCCTCTGTGTGAGACTTGGTTCTACTTCATCCTGCGATCGCTAGGTGTACGCGGCGGAGCAAAAGCAGACCACAAACCGGCGCTCACACGCCGGTTTGTGGCGGAGTAAAAGTAGACCACCCCGCCAGGCATTCGATTCATGGACAAGCAGGTTTCTTTGGGGATGCCGAAGTATGTTCGGCGCCGTTAGGATGCGTGTTTTCTGTGGGATACCGGAGGTATGAAGACGGTGGAGCTGTATGCGAGAGTACGGCGCGACGCCGGATGGTCCGGATGGGGCACAGCCGCGACTGCCTGCGAGAGATGAAGAGCCGGCCGCAGCGTTGCTCAATGTCCCGCGGCGCTACTCGACGTGATAGTTGGGCGCTTCGCGGGTGATCACGACGTCATGGACGTGGCTCTCGCGCAGTCCGGCGCCCGAAATGCGGACAAAGCGCGCCTTCTGCTGGAGCTCTGCGATGGTTCCGCAACCCAGGTAGCCCATGCCGGAGCGCAGGCCGCCGACCAATTGATAGATGGTATCCTCCAGCGGGCCGCGATACGGCACGCGGCCTTCGATGCCCTCGGGGACAAACTTGGCCAGTCGGTTGCCGTTCTCCCGGGCGGTGATGGAGGTTCGAGCCTCCTCTTCCACACTCATGTCATCCTTGCTTTGGAAGTAGCGTTCGCCGGAGCCCTGGGCCATGGCGCTCAGGCTGCCCATACCGCGATACGTCTTGAAGCTGCGGCCCTGGTAAAGGATGGTTTCGCCGGGACTCTCATCCACTCCGGCGAAGAGCGAGCCCAGCATGCAGACGCCGGCTCCGGCGGCGATGGCCTTGGTGAGGTCGCCAGAGTATTTGACGCCGCCGTCGGCGATGATGGAGACGCCGCGCTGCCGGGCGGCGCGGTAGGACTCCGCGATGGCGGTGATCTGGGGCATGCCCGCGCCGGTGACCATGCGGGTGGTGCAGATGGAGCCGGGACCGATGCCTACCTTGACGGCATCCGCGCCGGCGTCGATCAGCGCCAGGGTGCCCTCGTAGGTCGCCACGTTCCCGGCCAAGAGATCGACGTCCGGAAAGGCCTTCTTCACCTGAGAGATGGCCTCCAGGACGCGCGAGGAGTGGCCGTGGGCGGAGTCGATGGCCAGAGCATCCACGCGGTAGCGCACCAGTTCGGCGGCGCGTTCCAGAAAGTCACCGGTGGCTCCGATGGCTCCGGCGACGCGCAGGCGGCCCTGTTCATCCTTGCTGGCGTTAGGGTACTTCAACTTCTTCTGGATATCCTTGACGGTGATCAGGCCCTTGAGTTCGTAAGCGTCATTGACCACCAGCAGCTTCTCTACCCGATGCTGATGCAGAATCTGCTCGGCCTGATCGAGCGTGGTTCCCACGGGAACGGTGATCAGATTCGACTTGGTCATCACGTCTCCGACGGGGATGTCAGTGCGGGAGACGAAGCGCAGGTCGCGATTGGTGAGAATGCCCACCAGCTTGTTGTTCCGGGTGACGGGCACGCCGGAGATCTTGAAGCGGCGCATCACCTCCAGGGCATCGGCGATGGGCCGCTCGGGCTCGATGGTGACCGGATCCACGATCATGCCGCTCTCCGAGCGCTTCACCTTGTCGATTTCGCCGGCCTGCTGCTCGATGCTGAGATTGCGGTGGACGACCCCCAAGCCTCCCAACTGGGCGATAGCGATGGCCAGGCGGGACTCGGTGACTGTATCCATGGCGGCAGACATCAGGGGCGTGGCGAGGGTAATCCTCGGCGTCAGTTGGACCTGGGTGCTGACCTGGGAGGGGACCACGTCCGAGTAGGCGGGGACCAGCAGGACGTCGTCGAATGTGAGCGCTTCGGGGATCTCGTCGAGGATCATACCCCTCTATTGTTGCATCTGGAGACCCGTGTTGCACCTGGAGAGTGGGGGCGGCATTGGGTTGACGAGCGGGGCGGAATGGGGTGAGATGATGGTGGATGGAAGGCTTGGATTCTCTTGAGAAGAGGACAGAGGAGCGCTGAATCCCGGTGAACCCACGGTGGCGCCTGCTCCGGATGCGCAGGGATGGAGTCCGGCGGCGAGGAAGATGAACGGCTGAGAGGGCAGGGCTGAGAGGGTTTGCATGAGCGAAATGATTGTGGTGAAGGATCTGGTGAAGAACTACGGAGATTTCTGCGCCGTGAACCAGATCTCCTTTACCGTTCCCGAGGGCCGGATCTTTGCCTTTCTGGGCCCCAATGGAGCCGGCAAAACCACCACAATCAAGATGCTCACCACCATCCTGGAGCCCAGCGCAGGTACTTTGCGGGTGAATGGCTTTGACCCGGTCTCACAGCGGAAGCAGGCGCGCCGCTCCTTCGGAATCGTCTTTCAGGATCCGAGTCTG
>JAKART010000021.1 GCA_021819255.1 Acidobacteriota bacterium | reverse complement strand
CTCTGTGGGATTGCTGCTGCCGGCTTTTTCCGGTTGGTGCATTCGTTGGAGCCTCATTGTGCGGAAGTATACTGCTGGGCTGCGCTCTTGCGCTACTTGTGCGACCGCGGCAGCGGCGCGAGGGCCTGCGGGTCGGCTTTGCGGAGTTCCGCCAGGAACTGCTGGTACGCCCTGCGGCCGCGCTTCAGCTTGCTGTAGTCCACGTTGGAGTAGAGCTGATTGATGACGTTGAATCCGTAGGACGCATACCAAGGCATGTGCCTGTAATCGGGAGCGACCGGGGATCCCCTTATTGGTTTGCCTAGCTCCGCTGACCAAGCGAAGGGCGCATAGCGAATGTCATATCCAGCCAGGTACATCTGCCGGATGCCAAGACGTAGGACTTGAAAGTTGAGATTTACGATGAATGCACCGGTCTCGTCAGCGTTTTCGCGTCCACTCGTTTTGTAGCTGAGGGTCCATAGCTTTCTTTTGTAATTCTGCACTCGGAAGAGCTTTTCGATGAGGCCCTGATCGACGGCCGCAAGCGCGTAAGAAAGCAACGCGAGGCACTGCGCTTCGTTCACAAGACGTGGAAAAACTGTATCTGGAATGAGCACTGCCCCATCTGGAGCATAGACGATTTCCCGAACGGTCGAATCTGCATGGGGGCGTCTGTAGGTGCAAACGCCACCGCTCGGATAGCAGGCAGCTACTGACCCGTCGATAGCTTCGAAATCGTAGTTGTGCCTGACCTTGAACGGCCTAACTATATAGAAGTTGGGAATCTCCTGTTTTGCAATTGAGTCGCGAGGTGCGGTTGCGGATGGCCTTAACAAAGCTGAGTACAGGTGCTCGACGTAGCTGTTTACCTTTGCGTCGCACACCACATCGATAGGGCCTTCGTTCGGGTAGCGCAGTTCATGGGCGGAGGTTGAAGCGCAAGGTGACTTCCGGGCTGGCCGCGATTCTGTAGTCCGGTCCGAGGACCGGCTCTCTTGGTTGCCACCCTTCCAGACATCAATGCGAGTTGCGGATAAAGGCTTGAACCTACCTGGATAGTATTCCCGTGTCGCCAGATATTGCAGCCATGCGTCCTGTCCTAAGACGCCCCACGGCGCCGCTTCGCACGGAGATGAAGTCCTGAGACTTTTGACCGGTTGCGCATCCAGATTCAGTAAGGGGCCAAATTGCAATGCAGTATGATGCCAGCAAATCTCTGTCCGCTGCGAGATGGTCATCCGGAACCCGTCGATCCAGTAGGTTCCAATTGTGTGTCGCGCCAGAGCCCCGAGCAATCTGGTGTCACGCGTCACGTAGATGCCAGGAATGCGGTGTAGTGTGTGCTTGGCGGCATGTAACGGTGTCGCCCAAGCGGCACAGCAAACGAAAGCGAAGGCGCGGCGCATCATGCGGCCGACAAAATACTTGGGGCCCAAAATCCTTGAACGGGACGCAGAGTTCATGGTTGAGCGATTCCGGGCGACAGGACCGGACTCGTTGACTGGCTTCCCAGTAACTGGCTCACGCTCAGATTCTGGTTCGGTATCCCAGTTGGTGCCGTTCCCAAGCCGCCGAGGTCTGACGGGCGCGGAAGAAGACTTCCTGTGAATTGTGGAGGTCCAAACAAATCCCAGAAGACTGAAAATAGACCGTTTGCAATTGTGTAGATTCCATAACCCAAACATGCTTCTGGACCCGCGAAACAGGCGACGGCGCCTGCGACAGCAATCGAGTCGCCAACCACCTTGCCCCCGTCGCCTCCAATCAGGGCACCGGTCCAGCCTGTTTGCCCGCATAGGTCTGAATTGGAGTCGATGCTACAGCCGATGGTGATTGCCGCTCCTACAGAGGCAGCGATTCCACTTAAAACGCTACCGTATCCATTTGCAAAGCCTGCGGGAGAGGTCGACCAGGATTCAGGAGATGTACTTAAGATGCTGCTGATGCTCACGCCGGTTTGCCATGCATCAATGGCAGCCGCGCCAAGTGCGGCTCCGTCGGCGATCAGTGACCCAACTGGATTGCACGGATTCAAGCCAAGGCCAAAGCCAACCGGTATCGTCGGAGCACCGAACGCTTTGCACGGTGCTCCTCCCACTCCCGTCAGTATCCCGGCTCCGGCCAGCCCGCTCGGATCTGTGTATCCCAGCGGATTGCCATTGACGTACATATACCTGTTGAAGCTCTGGGGGTTGTAGAGGTCGTAGCTGCCGTTGTCGGGGTCCGGGCTAAGCCAGCGGGCCTGGCGGGTGGAGAGATCGCGGTACCAGGCGGCGTCGCCGCTGTACTCCGTGTCCTGATAGAGGCCGGTGTAGACGTAGGGGTCGGTGGTGCTTGAGGCCATCAGTTGGCCGTAGGGCGTGAGCAGGTTGGTTCCGGTGAGGTTGCCGGAGGCGTCCGTGGTGGCCGCGAGCGAACCTTCGTGATTCAGCAGACGGTAGGTTGGAGATGCGGTCTGGCTGCCCGGGACCTCGGCCAGCAGATGGACGCCCGCCCAGATCAGGTCTGTCCACGCGCCGCTGGAGGGATTCAGCAGCGCCAGCGGCTGGCCGTTGAAGTAGACCACCTCCTCCAGATCGCTGCCGCCGCTCTTCTCCACTCGCTGCTGAAGAGCGTCGTAGATGTACTGGGCTCCGCCAGTCGAGGTCAGCATGCCTTCGTCGTCGTAAGTGTAGGTGTCCAGACCGTCGCTGAGCAGGTCGCCGGCAGCGTCGTAGGAAAAGCCGAGGACCTGGTTGGAGGCTGTGAAGGATTCGTTGAAGGCGAAGTTGCCCGATTGCTGCATATTGCCCCACGCGTCCAGGCTGTAGGTTTCAGCCAGGACGCCTGCACCTGAATATACCGCATTTGCGCCGCCGGCGAGCTCTGCGCCCGAGAGCGTGGCCTCGAACGAGGGTCTGGAGAAGTAGGCTGTCTCCGATGTGGCTGCGGAGGCGGAGAGCGCGTAGTCCGTGGATGTCCCCGTCGCTTTTGCCGTCAGGTAAATGGTGGCTCCGGACGCTGCGGCGGTGACGACTGACGAGGAGTCAGCGGCGATGGCGGCAGCGATGGCGGAGGCGAGGCTGCTAGTGGTGCTGAAGGAGTTGTAGTATACGGAGTAGCTGACGGAGCCGACCGCAGCCGTCACCGTACCGGCGTCGTAGATGGTCTCGGTGGTGCATCTACGAACGCCGTCGATCACGATGCCGCAGACCTGTCGGGTGGTGGTCTGGTCCGGGCCGCCGGTGATGGTGATCGAGCCAGTTCCGGAGGTTGCCGGAGAGACCAGCGTCGTTCCGCCGCCGCTGGCCGCGGTGAGGCGGTTGTCGGGGTCGTAGGTGTAGCTGTAGGTCTGCGCGGAGTTGGTGAGGTCCGTGCTCTGGAGGAGGTTTTTGGCGTTGCCTGCCCAGGTGAACTGTTTCGACCAGAGCGTCTGCGTTGGCGTGGCATAGCTGAGGGCGGTGAGGGATTGGCGGCTGTTGAAGGAGGCCGTCATCTGAACGCCGCTGCCGAAGGTTGCGTTGGCCGTCTCTCCCGGTGGAGCGAATGAGGTTGCGCTGTAGTAAGACGTGCCGACAGACTGGCCGTTCCAGCTTGCGTACTCCACTCCGGTGAGGTGCCTGGCGGTGTCGTAGGAGTTCGAGATCACGCGCCCGTCGGGATACGTGATGGATGCCAGGTCGCCCGCGAGGTCGTATGTGGCCTGGACGGCGTTGGCGCTGGCTGTGCAGTTGCTGGGCAGGCAGTTCCCTTCGGAGAGGGTGCGTCCCATGGAGTCGTACGAGTAGTAGGAGCCGGCGTTGGAACTGGTTGTGGCCCCGACGAGGCGGCCGATGGGGTTGGTGCTGGTGAAGCCTCCTACGGGTGAGGAGGTGTCGTAGGTGTAGGTGTAGGTGAAGCCCGGTGAGGACTTCTGAGTGGCGCGGTTGAGTGCGTCGTAGCTGTAGCTGATGGTGGCGAGGGGGGTGGTCTCCGAGGTGAGGTTGCTGTCGGCGTCGTAGCCGTATGACCTGGTTCCGGCCTCCGGGGTCGTCTCCTGCGTCAGTCTGCCGAGGGAGTCATATTGGAAGGTTCGTTGCCGGGGAGCGCTCGATCCGTCGCCTGTCTGGGTCATGTTGAGGACGTGGCCGGCAGGGTCGTAGGTGTAGGTGGTCTCCCAACTGGGTGAGCCGGAGCCGTTCGGCTCCCAGATTGCCGTCAGATCATGGAAGGCGTCGTACTGATAGCGCTTCTGGCTGCCGTCCTCGTCGGTCTCCGTTGCCTGGTTGCCGCTGTAGGAGACCTGGAGGGTGTGGCCGTCGGGCTGGGTTATGAGCGTTGGCCGGTCCAGAGCGTCGTAGTCCACGCAGGTGGTTCCGTTGGTGGGGGCTGAGCCGGACCGCTGGGGATTTGAGGTGCAGAGGAGGCGGTTGTCGGCGTCGTAGGTGTAGGTGACGACGTCGTCGCCCGCGGGGTCTGACTGGGACACCTGGGTCTTCCGGCCGTATCCGTCCCAGGTTTCGGTGACCACCGAGGATGCGCCCCCGGAGAGGAGCTTGCTCTCGGAGACTTCGGTCGGGGAGGGGTAGGAGTAGCTGGTCTGGCCGCCGTCAGGGTACTGGATGGAAGATTTTCTCCCGATGCTGTCGTAGCCGTACTTGGTCGTCTGGCCGTTCTGGTCGGTGGTGGTCACTGGGTCCCCGGTGCTGGGGTCGGGCTCCGCGGAGGTGATGTGGCTCACACCGCCGGTCTGCGGGTAGGTGGTCTGGGCTATGTATCCGTCGTTGGATATATAGGTATATGAGGTCGTGTTACCGTTCGGACCGGTCTTCGAGGTTCGCATTCCGTTGCTGTCGTAGATGTACGACGTTGTGGCCTGGTTGCCGGAGAGCCCTTCGGTCTTGCCGGTCATGTTGCCCTGGCTGTCGTAGGCGTAGGATGTTTGTTCGAATGCGGCGCCGTTGAAGAGCTTCGATTTCTGGGTGAGCAGCAGCGCGCCGTTCAACGTGCTGCCGTAGGTGTAATCGGTCTCCCGGTTGGGGGTGGGAGGGGAGGTGCAGGAGACGGCGCTCCCGGAATAGTCCCACTCCTGGATGGCGCTGACCTTGCCGGCCCCCGGGGGGTCTGCGTAGGTGTAGCAGGTGGTGGCCGTGAGGTTCGGGGTCACGTCAGTCAGGGTCGCCGTGCTGGAAGAGGCTGCGATGTACTCTGCGCCAGTGCAGATGTAGCCGTTGGTGCACGGATAGGAGGTGAAGTTGTAGTTGTTCACCACCTTGAGGATTTCCGTCGAGCCCTGATAGGTGTCTGTTTCGCCGTCCCATGCGCCGTCGTTCATCGTGAGGTTGTAGACGCGGGAGTCCCCGGTTGGCCGGGTGAGTGTCATTGTTTCCTGGCATCCGGTCGGTTGCGAGCTGCATTGCGAGACGACCTGAGGTGCGAAGGTGGTGGCGTAGCCGTTCTCCGTCTCGGAGGAGATCCAGCGGTTGTAATTGTTGTAGGAGTCCAGGTAGTTGGTGTAGTTGAAGGCGACGCCGCCGCCGGTCGGCAGCGTCATTGAGTCCAGCTCTCCGTAGGAGTCCGCATCGTAGGTGAACTGGTAGGACGACCCGTCCGGGAGTTCGACGCTGTTGATTGCCGTCAGGGCGCTTGAGTTCTCCGAGACGGCGGACTGTCCGAAGGAGGTGTTCACGTTGATGGTCCCGGTGTTGACCGTAAACACGTTCGTGCCTCCGCCCTCCTTGAGTACGTTGTAAGTTATGCTGTTGGAGCCGGTCGTTGTGGTGAGCAGGGTTCTTCCCATCGAGTCGGTTACCGTGCCGGTGGAGCTGATGGAGGCCTGGTTATTGTTGGAGTCTTGCAAGACCGGATAGACCTCATTGCCTGCGTTGTCGTAGACGGTCATTTGTGTGTAGTTCGAGATCTTGACGAAGTAGCCGCTGCCGTCGGTGGCATACCCCGCCGCGCTCGGCACGGTGTGGGACGTGTCCCCGTTACAGACTTCCAGCGGTTGCAGGGTCTGAACGTTGAAGGTGTGGGATGTTCCTTGACCGTCGGTCCACTGGAAGGCGGTGAGGAGGGTCCAGGTCTCGGTGAAGTCCTCCAAGACCAGATTTCCAACGGTGCAGGTGACGCTTTGCGAGCCCTGCTGGCCATAGGCGCCGTATGAGGTGGTCCCTTGCTCCAGCCCCGTGGTGAGCCTCCATCCGGCCATCGAGTTTGGCACGTTGGTGGGCTGCCAGGAGTAGCTCCCGTTGTCGACGATCTGCCAGATCCGGCTATCGTACTCCAGGTTGATCTTGATGGGGGGAAGCGTGCCGCGCTGCTTGAAGGTTCCCAAAGGGATGGTGACGTGCACGTTGCCGTTCGTAACGTTGATATAGCCGCCGGGGATGGGATCGTTCACCCCGAAGTTCGGGTTACCGGTGGCGTATACGTAATCTTGTGCTTTTGCGCTTGCACAAGTGAGGCTGGAGGTGAATAGTACTGCGGCGATAGTCAGCGACGTCCGTCTATTCTGCATGGTGACACCTGCCCGTCCTAAAATTGGAAATCTGCTTCAGGAAGCCCGCTATTTAACTGCACCTGGTTCAGTTGTAGTGTCCAGAGGATTTGTCCGTTCAGCGATTGCCGGTAAGAGTGCGGCAGCAGCATGCCGTTTACGGACCTGTAGCCTCCGTAGGTGACGACTTCGAGCATCTGTTCCGGGCTTGGCCGGGAGCCGAAGACGGCGATTGCGCTCTTGATGAGCAGGTGGGTCCGGGGATTGAAGTACAGGTCGGTGACTGTGGTCAGGGGGTTTCCCGCCGCGTCCGCGGGGTTACCCGGCCACGGCGTCTCGACCGTGATGCGATGGAACGTTGCGCTGCCCGCCGCCGCCAGGCCATGGTCGATCAACATGACCTTGCTGCCGGGGAGGGTTGCCTGCATCAGCGCCGGAAATGCCACCAGACCGGCCACGGCGTCCCTGGCGTCCATCGGTTTCATTTTGCCGCCGGCATGTTGCGTGGCTCCGTACTCCCCGTCTATCCGCTGGCTGCGGGTGCCGTTGGGCTCCTCGACGTCGAGCCGGTAGTCGTGGCGGCCGCGTATCCAGATGGTGGCGTTGTACGAGTTGCTTCCGTCGGCCGAGTTGACCGAGGTGGGGGTGAGTTGCCCGGTTCCCTGCATGTCTTCCCATGTGCTGAGGCTGATGGCGCTGCGGAATGCCTGGATCTCCGTGAGCGCTCCAGCGTCCTGCCGGGGCGCAAACGGGACGCTCTGCGGCAGCACGATGCCCTGGTCGGCGTTGCCTGCGATCTGGGTGAAGGTGTTCTGTTGTCCGTGGATTGGCACGGCTGCGAGGCAGAGGGCGAGGGTGCCGGGAAGCGTCGAGGCTCGTGCAGACCACACACGATGGCTGGGGCTCAGACTCCAGTTGCGGAAGGTTTGCGGGTTTCGTTGATGCATATCGCTCCTCTATGGAAGGTTTCGGGGGTGAACTGCGTCCGATGCTCGCAGTTCGTTGAGGCTCGGCCGTGGCTAGCGTCGTGCGAGGCGCCTTTCCGGGCGTCTGCCGGATGCCGTCCTTGAGGGCGTGTGTCGGCGAGATTCCGCATCCTTGGCGTGGTTCGCCTCCGCCCTCGCTGCGCCGGCTGGTAGACCATTTTCCCTGATGATGGGTGTACGGAAGCGGGCGTTCAGTGGCGTTTTCATTGAGGAAAACGCCCACAGGAGTCGTTCCCCTTGCTTCCACCTTCAGGGAAAATGGTCTAGCCGCAGAAGGCGCTTGGATTGAGTTCTGCGGTAGCTTCAGCGCAGAGATCCCTGCTGCAGGAGGCGTGGTCCTGCGAGTGCGAAGTTGGCTTAAGCGGTGACCGGTGAGGCGCGGAGGGTATACGCCCCGCGTACGGCCTGAGAGAAGGGAGACGGCTGCAAGTCAAGCAGTGGCTGTCAGTAGGGATTCGTAACACGAGGGGCGAGGTTTCGTCAAATCAAATTTGGCAGGGCTGCCGAAACCCGTGAGGTGTCTGCGTGGCGAGCAAAGGGGACGGAGCCTGCGGGGAGCCGTGGGGAGCCGTTCAAGGTTTGCGTTGGGCGGACGGCGCTCTGGCTCCTGGGGTCACCCGAGGTGGGATGGAATCAGGATGGTCCTGTCGACTGGCGGCGAGGCTACTGGTGGTGCTGCCTACAGGGTGAAGAGCAGAGCTTGAAAGATGCTCATGACGGGAAGAAAGAAGAGCATGATGACGTAGTAGCCCAGGAAGAAGAAGGCCAGCATCAGGACAAAGCTCATCTCCTGGTAGATCTTGGCCGCGTTGTAAGGGAGATAATGCAGCAGGATCTTGCCTCCGTCCAGAAAGGGCAGAGGGACCAAATTGAAGACGCAGAGCAGGACGTTGACCAGGATGCAGAAGTAGAGGAAGAGGATCAGGGGGAAGATACCGGGCAGACCCTGAATGCCGAAGGCGGCGTTGCGCATGGCCAGATGCGAGGCGATGACCAGGGAGTCCAGCGTGCCGGGGAGCGTGTGGCGTACGACCACCAGAATCAGCAGGGCCAGAACGGCGGCCAGCAGTTGGGCGGCGGGGCCGGCCAGAGTGGCCAGCATCTCGTAGCGGGAGGGGTCGCGGAAGTTGCGTGGGGTGAAGGTGACCGGCTTGCCCCAGCCCAGCACCAAGGGGCTGCGGAAGATGAAGAGCACAGGCCAGATGAGCGTGCCGAGCAGATCAAAGTGGCGCGCCGGATTCATGGTCAGCCGGCCCATCATGCGGGCGGTGGGGTCGCCCAGCCGATTGGCGGCCCAGGCCTGGGCGCAGTCGTGCAGAGAGATGGAGAGCACCATGACGACCAGCTCGAAGATGATCAAAGCGTAGTTCAACGGCATAAGAGATAGTTTACGGGAGGTGTTTCAGGTCCCGGACCTTCGGGTCTTCGAGATTTCGGGTCAGGAGCTTCAAGATTTTCCTTTTCGGGATTTGGGGCTGCCTGCGCCGCCTTCAGATTCCCTGCGGACGCTGGGCGGGTATAAACTGCGGGCAGAGAAATCGACGTGGTTCGCCTGGGAGGTTCTGCTTGCAGAGTGCCCTCCCAATGCCGGCGGACGCGGAGATTGCCAAAGACGGAGACAGCGGGCGCTGTCTCCGTCTTTTTGCTATGTCTCAAGGGGGCGAGGGAGGGGGCGCAGCTCCAACTCCTCTGGAGGAGGCTCCCAGCCAGGGTTAAGGCTGCGCGGGAGGACGATGGAAAACCGGCTCGGCTCTCCTTTTTCTTCCGGCTCGGCTATTTTTTCTCTCCCCCGCTTCGGCTAATCTTCGTTTTCCTGTTTCGGCTATTCTTCTTTTTCTTCGAGCAACTGGGCGAGCGTCTCCTTGTGTTTTGGCGGGGAGGCGGTTTTGTCCTTGAGGGTGGGCAGGGGATGGGAAGGCGGGGGAGAGCCGAGACGCTCGCGGGCGTTTCTCTTGACAGCTTTCACAGCCGAAAATGCCTGTTTTTCAGGCTTTGGCAGGGACATGGGCGTCAACCTCCTGCGGTGAGTGTATCGCGGGCAGAGGGGGCGTCTCGCAAGGTGTTCAAGGCGTATTCTTGGGGTGAGGTTCAGCTCGCCCGGAGATCCTCGGCGAGTTGTTCTGCGGGCGTTGGGCTGAGGGGATGACGTAGAGAGGGTATCGATGGAAGAACGCGACTTCTTCGACGAAGTGACGGAACGCAAGGTCCACAAGATGGTTTGTCCGCACTGTGGGCAGGCGGCGGAGTATGAGCTGATCTGGCTGGTCCGGCGCAAGCGCGCACAGCTTCCCCGGGGCGCCAATGAGAATGACCGCGCGCGGTTCGCTAAGGCGCGCAGCTACATGCTGCGGATGGATGATCTGGCCGGCTGTAAAAACATCCGTTGCCGCAAGCGGTTCGAGGTGGTGGGAGTTCAATCGGTGGCCGATCTGCAGGAGGTGGCCGCCGGGTCGGCGGAGAATCGCGCGGAGCGGATCCGGGCAGCCTTCGGGCGGCGCACGCTGGGCTGAGCCGGACCCGGCCAGGGCATGGCGAGGGCAGTGACCCGCAGAGCCGTGACCGGTGGAGGGCGCAGCGCCAGGGCGCTCTGTGGGGAAGGCGCCGGCCAGTTTGCGGATGGATCTTGAGCGGGGCAGAGAGCGGGCAGGACGATCAGCGAGCGTGCAACTGCTGCAACAGTTGCAGATAATGGACCACATCATCGCGGGAGAGCAGGCCCACGAACTCGTGGCCCTTCAGGACGGGCATCTGATTGATGCCGTCGCGCCCCATCTTCTCCAGCGCCGTCCAAAGCTCCGCCTCCGGTGCGGTGGTGCTGAGATTGGCCATGGGGATCATGGCCGCCTCAGCCGTGGTGGAGGGCCAGTCGGAGGGGGGAACGGCCTTGATGCTGTGCAGCGTGAGCAGGCCCAGAACCTGACCGTCCTGCTGGACCAGAAAGCAGCGTCTTCCGTGACGCAGAATCTCTTCGTCGACGATGGTTTGCAAGCTGGTATGGGCGGCGACGCGCAGGCCCTCGTTGCCCAGCGCTTCGGAGACCTTGTGCCCGACGAGCAGGTTCTGGACCAGTTGCTGCTGCACCTGGGAGCTGGCGGCGCTCTCCAGAAACCATCCGATGAATGCGGTCCAGAGCCCGTTGAGCAGAGCGCCGCGCAGGGCCATCCAGACGCCGGTCATGATGAAGAAGAAGCCAAAGAAGCGGCCCACGTTAGCGGCGATGAGCGTGGCGCGGCGGAAGTCGCCGATCCAGCCCCAGACCGCGGCGCGGAAGATGCGGCCGCCATCCAGCGGAAAGCCGGGGATCAGGTTGAACAGGCCCAGCATGCCATTGATGAGGGTGAGGTACTTCACCACAGCCAGGGCCGGGGCCACGCCTGCCAGCGGAGCCTGGAGCAGAAAAAAGATGCCCGCCAGCGCAAAGCTGGCCAAGGGGCCGACAATGGTCACGACAAACTCGGCGCCCGCGCTGGCCGGGTCCTGGGCGATCTGGGCGACGCCCCCGAAGATGAACAGCGTAATCCGGCGCACGGGGATCTTGTAATGCAGAGCGGCCGCGGAGTGCGCCAGTTCATGCAGGAGAATACTGCAAAAGAACAGGATCGCCGTGGCCACGCCCATCAACCAGAGTTCAGCCGGAGGCGCGCCCTTCAAGGCCTGGGGATAATAACTGACGGCCAGAATCCAGATCAGCAGGCCGAAGATGAGAAACCAGGAGAGGTCCACATCGATGGGGATTCCCATGATGCGCCCGATGGCGATGGTGTGACGAAGCATGGCTCTTTCAAACCTTCCTGGCGAAGATGACAGACGCCGGTTTCTTCTCAGCCGTTTGCAAGAGCAGACATGCCGCGAAGTATTGATCTGCAAAGGGCTACGGGATGTGATGCCGGCGGGCTGGCGCCGGTTGCGCCGGCCACGCCGGGCCGCTTGTCGAAGCCGATCGCGGCCGCATCCAGACGCGCACGGCGACGGTTTCCACCGCGATTGGCTGGCTCCAGAGGCAACACCCATGGCCAGGGCGAAAGGCCATCGGCAAGGTGGAGCGGAGAAGGGAGACAGCGGAGAAAACCACCACCGAGACGGTTTACTGCCTGCTCCGTTCGGAACGGATGCCGGAGCGATTCCCTAGCGATTCGATGAGGTGGTTCGCCAACACTGGACCATTTTCCCTGATGATGGGTGTACGGAAGCGGGCGTTCCGTGGCGCTTTCATTGAGGAAAACGCCCACAGGAGTCGTTCCCCTTGCTTACACCTTCAGGGAAAATGGTCTGGAGGGTCGAAAACCGCCTGCACTGGCGATTCGACGTGGTGACGAACGAGGATCAGGACCGCGCCGGGGCCGAAGATGGCCCGCACAATCTGGCCGTTCTGCGCTACGTGGCCTCCAAAGCCATGCAAAAGGAAGGCTTCCAAGGCTCCCTGCGCGGAAGATTCAAACGCGCCGGCCTGGACGACCGGTTCTTCTTCAAACCCTTGGGGGCGTTTTGAAGCGCGCTGGCCCTTTGGATGGCTGGGTCCGGGTGAGCACGCCGTCGCCTTTTTATGATTTAATCCAGGATGTGCTGGTTTGTGGAAGATTTCGCGGTCCGAACCGAAACGGAGAGCGTGCACAAGTTGGCGGCAAGGAGGTAGGGAATTGGCCAATATGTTGATCCCCGTGGAGGAGCGTCACCTGACTCCGGAGCAGGTGGCCCAGATCGATCGCCGCAGGCGCCGTGGCCAGTTGCTTCTGGTGATGGGCTTCCAGACATTTCTCGTCGGCACTCTGGTGACCGTCTGGAGCGGCCAGGATCTCACCTATTCTCCGGGTTGGATCCATCCCATGGCCTATTGGAACGCGTTTCTCTACCTCACCTCGCTCACCTGCTTCGTCGCCGGAATTCGGCTGCGGCGCGGGTTGAATGAGTTTTTCAGCTACTAGGAGAAGATCGCTTCCGGAAGCTCTTCACCAGAGTCTTCACCATCATAAGCTTGGGCAAGGCTCAGCTCATCTCTCAATCCGCTATTTCACCCTTGACTGTGCCGCAATCACTCTTGACTATGCCGCAATCCAGGAAGCGCTGTGCCTGCGCGCGAGCGTTGCCAGGATCAGCCTGGCGCTAGACCATTTTCCCTGAAGGTGTAAGCAAGGGGAACGACTCCTGTGGGCGTTTTCCTCAATGAAAACGCCGCGGAACGCCCGCTTCCGTACACCCATCATCAGGGAAAATGGTCTAAGATCCCTGCGGAAGACATTCTGTGACCCATCGGCGTTGCGGGAAGGGTCCACAAAAGAGTCCATGAAAGCTCTCTGAAGTGGTCCGGCGCAGGCAATGGCGACTCGGAATCGATTCTCTCGGACGAAGGAAACGGCGGGCATCTGCCCGCCGTTTCCGTTGGCTCACTGCAGCGGATGGGAAGCTCTGTTATCTTGCTGTGCGCTGGGCTTTGGCATCAGATCCGGCGCTGAAGTTTGAAGGAGTTCGGGATGACGGCTGCGGGATTGCTTGTCGGGATCGTTGGGCGAAGACTGAATCTTCAGTTAGCCGAGCCGGCGAGCTTGGGGCTGGGAGCGAGAGTTCTGCTGGCGGCTTTGATGCTGGGGTCCGCAGGGTTGTTCGCCTGGCGAGTGGCGCCCATCGCGCGCGCCATCTGGGGATCAAAGAAGGATAGGGACCTTCGTCTGCGCCCGTTGGGCCGCCGCGGGTGGAGGTTCTTCTGGGAAGTCCTGTGCCAGGCCA
>JAKART010000443.1 GCA_021819255.1 Acidobacteriota bacterium | reverse complement strand
CATCTGCTGGCCGGCATTGTGGGATTCCTGGCCGGGATGGGGTTCTTCTTCTATACCGCGGACCGGCGGCGCTCTCACGTCTCCCAGATCATGGTCTACGCCGCCATGGGCGCCATGCTTATCGTCTTTGCCGGCTTCAGCTTCAAGCTCTCAGCCTTTCTCTACGTCTTTATCGGCGGCAGCGCGCGTAGCTGGTTTGGACTCTTCGCGATGCATCGGTTTCTCACCCGTCCGGCCAACGCCGGCATCGTCGTGGCCGCTGCGGTGGCGCTGGTGGTGTATCTGCGCAGCCGGCGCAGCCGATATTTCGGCAATACCGCGCCGCTGCTCGTGGCGTTGCTGCTGTTTCCGCTCTACACCACCCAGGTGGTGAGCGCGCCGTGGCTGTGGGCTCTGCCTTTTCTGTTCACCTTTATCGGTGGGGTCTTTGCCGACGCTCTGGAGAGCAAGCAGCGCAGACTGTTTCTCCTGCTCACCGTCGGCGTGGTGATCACCCAGGCTGCACTATGCTGGGCCTCCATGGCCGGAGCCTTGTCCGGCTGAACTGCGGAAGCAAAGCAGTGCGCCAACCGCCGCCTCTTGCCTGGCGCTTCACGGCAGGCTCCGTGGCATGCCGCCGATTGCCACCGGACCTTCAGGGTCTGTGCCGCCTCGCTCGTGTAGGCTTTCCATACAGGGCTCGGCGGCCACTCCGCAATATGAACCTTCCTCCATCTGTTCTCTCCTGCCGTCATCCCCGCCGCCTTGCGGCGCTTGGGCTCTGCGCCTGCGTTCTGGTGGCCATCTCCGGCTGCAGGGGGGGCGTCAAGGGATTCACCGCGCGCCTGCACCCGCGCCGGGCTACTTCGCCGCCCAACACCACGGACTACGCCAAAGAACTGGAGCGCCTGCTGCATGCTCCCACACTCGCCCAGTTGCGCTGGCCGGACTACTCCGCCGAGCAGGGCGCGGTGCAGAAGTTCTATGCGGACCGCGACCATGAACTGGCCTGGACGCGCGACGGCCGACCGACTCCCTCCGCTCTGGTGATGCTCCGTCACTTTGAAGGCGCCGCCGGCAAGGGGTTGAACCCAGAGGACTACGATGCTTCGGATGGAACCGAGGGGCGCTGGGCGGATCGCCTCAAGCAGTTGGCGCTGACCGCCCGCACAGGAGATGACTCCGCTTCCGCTCAGGATGCTATCGCCGGCTTTGATCTGGCCCTGACCATCTGCGGCGTGCGTTATCTGGAGGACCTGCACGGCGGACGAATCAATCCTGAGACGTTGAACTTCGATATCGATGTTCCTGAGAAACGAGCAGCCTTCGATGTGGCAACGCTGCTCAACGATCGCGTGGTTGACGCCTCTGACATTCCCTCGGTCATCCGAAGCGTGGAGCCTCAAAATCCGCTCTACCTGCGGACTGAAGAGGCGCTGGCGAACTATCGCCTGCTGGCCATGGAGGAAAGCGCCGCGCCCCCGCTTCCGCTGCCGGCTCTGCCTGCGGGCGCGCGGCCGGTGGGCGTCGGAGGATGGTACGCCGCACTGCCGCGGCTGTGGGCTCGACTCCAGTTCCTCGGCGACACACAGCCCAACTCCCAAGCCAGATCCCAAGCCAGCCCCCAAGCCAGATCTCAGACCACATCGCAGACCAGCTCGAAGGCCAAAGGCAGCTCGGCCCCGGATGCCCTTCCGCAAACAACCGCCCCCGGCACCGGATCCGCTGCTTCGGGTGATTCTGTGGCCAGACGAGCAAGCCGTCCTCCGCGGAGCTACACGCTGCAGGTGGCTTTGGCGGTCAAGCTCTACCAGGAGCAACACGGTCTGCAGCCCGATGGACGGCTTGGTCCCGCCACCATCGCCAGCCTGAACACTCCCATGAGCGTGCGCGTGCAACAGTTGAACGACGCTCTGGAGCGCTGGCGGTGGCTGCCGCAGAACTATCTTCAGCCGCGGTTGCTGGTGAACCTTCCCGAGTTCATGGTGCGCGTCTACGCCCCGGACAACACGCTGGCCTTCAAAATGAAAGTGGTGACCGGCGAGGCCAAAGACCACCACGCAACACCCATGTTTGTCCGGCTGATGCGCTACGTGGTCTTCCGGCCCTACTGGAATCTGCCTCCCTCCATCATCCGCAAGGATCTTGTTCCGAATGTGAAGAAGAAGGGGCCGAAGTATCTTGCCGCCAACGATTACCAGCTCTACCGCGGCAATGGCGCGGTGGTCACTCGCTTCACCCTCTATGATCTGGAGCATCTGCGCTACAACGTGCGCCAGTTGCCGGGGCCAAAGAATGCCCTGGGGCTGGTCAAGTTTCTCTTTCCCAACGCCTATGACGTCTACATGCACTCCACGCCGGAGCTGAACCTCTTCAGCCTGACTCGCCGCGACCGTTCGCATGGCTGCGTCCGTCTGCAAAATGCCGCCCAGATGGCGCTGTGGGTGCTGCAAGGCGACCAGAAGGATCCGGATCAGCCCAACGGCTGGGACGCCGACAAGATCGATCTGGCGATGACCGGGCCACTGAACAATCGCACCGTCAACCTGCGCACGCCGCTTCCCGTGGTGATGGGGTACTTTACCGCACTGCCGGATGAGGATGGCTCCATCCACTTCTTTGACGACCTCTACGGCTACGACAAAGACCTGGAAGCTGCCCTGGCCAAGGGACGGCCCTACGAACACGCCGAGACGCCGATCCACACGATGCTTG
>JAKART010000020.1 GCA_021819255.1 Acidobacteriota bacterium | reverse complement strand
GGCGGTGCTGCCGGGCTTTCTGCTCTGGGAGAAAGCCGAGCAACGGTATGTGCTGCACTTTGGGCCGGAGTTGCCGCTGACCCGTACGGGCGATGCCGCCAGAGATACCGTGGCCAACACGGCCATGTTTACATCCGCGATCGAGTCGTATGTGCGACGCTATCCAGAGCAGTGGTTGTGGGTTCACCGGCGCTGGAAGACGCGCCCAGAAGGTCAGGAACGGATCTACCGATGAGCGCAGGAGTGCTGAGCAAAGTCGAGATTGCCGGACTGGTAGGCGGCCGCTGGGCTGCGGGTGAGCCCAGCGCCGAGGAGACAATCTCCCGGGTGGCTGGGTTGGAGGGCGCGACCGCGGATGCGGTGGTCTTTGCCGGGGATGAGCAGGCGCTGGAGCAGGGGACAGCCTCTCAGGCAGGTTTGATTCTGGTTGGCGAGAGAGTATGGAAGACCGTTGACGCGCAAGGCTTTGGGCCAAAGGGATGGACTCCCGGGAGTACGGATTCGAGGCTGCTGGTGGTCCAAGACCCGCGATTCGCCTTCGCCCTTTGCGGCAAAGCGTTGCGGAAGCCGCGCTTGGGCAGCGAGGTTCATCCATCGGCGGTGGTGGATTCTTCAGCACGGCTGGGAGAGCGGGTGAAGGTTGGAGCGCGAGCCGTGATTGAAGCCGATGTGATCCTGGGCGATGATGTGGAGGTTGCAGCCGGCGCAGTGATTCTGGAAGGGGTGGTGATCGGCAACCGGGTGGTGGTGCAGGCCGGAGCAGTGCTGGGAGCCACCGGCTTCGGATATGCGCGGAACCCCCGGACCGGCGAGCATCTGCTTTTTCCCCAGCAAGGACGGCTGGTCATTGAGGACGATGTTGAGATCGGCGCTAATACGACCATCGATCGAGGCGCTCTGGAGGAGACCAGGATCGGGCAGGGAACGAAGATCGACGACCAGGTGCACATTGGTCACAACTGCCGGATCGGAAAGAATGTGCTGATGGCCTCGCAGGTGGGCATCTCCGGCTCCTGCGTGGTGGAGGATGGAGCGGTGCTGGCCGGGCAGGTGGGCCTGGGCGACCATGTGCATATTGGCCCTGGCGTGATCCTGGGCGGGGCTTCCGGGGTGTTTCCCGGCAAGCATCTGGTGGGTCCGGGGCAGATGTTCATGGGGGTTCCGGCTGAGCCGTTGAAAGAGTATTTGAAGACGGTGGCCCGGGTGCGGCGGTTGAAAGGCAGGGAGTAAAGCTGTCTTCGGGCCGTGTCTCCGCGGTGCATATCGTTCTTCCGTTGGGCAAGCCGGTAGGATGGTTCGAGGGGTCGCAAAGGCCCTGCATGAGGGTGTTGTGGCGATCGTTGTGGTTGGCGGGCATACCCGGAACATCGGCAAGACCAGCGTGGTGGCTGGGCTGATTGCGGCGCTGCCGGAGCGGCGCTGGACCGCGATGAAGATTACGCAGTTTGGCCATGGAGTTTGTGCCGCCCATGGCGAGCCCTGCGCCTGCCAGACAGCCAGCCACGGGATTGCTGTGAGTGAGGAACGAGATGCAAAGAGCGGGACCGATTCTTCGCGGTTTCTGGCGGCCGGAGCGGAGCGGTCGTTCTGGGTGCGAACCCGGCAAGGGGAGTTGAATGCAGCAATGACGGCGATTCGAGCCCTTCTGGCCAGCGCCAAGAATGCAATTGTGGAGTCCAACAGCCTGCTGCGGTTCTTGAAGCCGGATCTCTCGCTGAGCGTGCTGGATCCTTCCCTAAACGACTTCAAGCGCTCGGCGCTGCGCTATCTGGACCGAGTGGATGCGCTGATCGTTCCCCAAGGCGCAACTTTTGTGGAGGGTTGGGGAGGGGTTTCGCCGCGGATGCTGGAGACCAAGCCGAGGTTTGAGTTTGTTGCGCCTGCCTATTGCACGCCGGAGCTGGCGGCGTTTGTCGACCGGCGGCTCTCGGCGAGCCTATAGCTTCTGGAGCAGAATCTGTCCCTGGAAAGCCCCCTCGACAAAGCCGGAGATCTTTACGGAGGATTCGCGGGTTCCGGTGATGTCCAGCAGGATCTCATCGGGATGCCCCGGCGCTGGTCTCCATAGACCGGGCTCGGAAACCCCGTGCAGCCACAGGACGACATCGCGCAGGCCGGTAATGGCGCCGGTGAGAGGGACGAAGCGCAGGCGATACTGACCCGCCGCTTGAACGCTGTGGGTAATGTCGAAGGAGAACCGGTGGTTGCTCCATCCGCCGGCGAGGTTGGCTGCCCAGACCATGGCGGGAGCGTTCCAGTCCGCGGGAGGGGCGACGCCGGTATTGAAGGCGGCTAAGCTGCGGATCACCGGGGGCGCGGCGGAATGGGTCACGGAGAGCCGAATCGCAGTCATCTGTCCTGAAGATGCATCTGCCGGGATGGGTTGAATCCGCTTGTGGCCCACCGCGCTGCCCTCGCCAAGAGTGGTCCACTGGCCTGCGGACAATCCCTCCAGCCGGTAGGCTCGAATGCGCTCCCCGTAGGTGGTGTCCTCTTGAAGGACGGCGGTATCGACCCGGGACCCTGGGGGAAGGTTCAGGGTGAGGGTGGATCCTGTTCCCGAGGTCTGAGCCACGGGCCGGCGGAAGCGTCTGCGCACCTCGTCGCCAAAGAGTTTGGCCACCTGGCAGTCCTGCTGCGGGAGCAGACCGGCGGTATTGGCGGGGATGTTGAGGAGCAACTGGGCTCCGCGTCCGACGGAGCGGTAGTAGATGGAGAGCAATTGATCTTCGGTCAGAACCGTCTCGCCCTCCGGCCGCCAGAACCAATGCGGGCGGCGGATGGAGACATCGACCTCATTGGGCAGCCAGACCGAGCCGTTCGGGTCGCTGTCCAGAGAGGTCGCCGTTCCAGTTTCGGCATCCGCTCTGTCGATGCCATTCCAGCAAGGATAGGGAGCGAAGCCCTGCTCGTTGCCCACCCAGCGGATGGTGGCGTGGCGTCCTTGAAAGATCATGGCATGGGGTTGATACTTGCGGATCAGGTCGCCGGTGGGGGTGGCTGTGGAACCGTCAAACCAAATCTCCACGAGAGGACCGTAGCGAGTGAAGACCTCCGTGAGTTGCCGGCGATAGATCTGGTTGTAACGTTTCTGCTCCGCGGCGGTCTTGCAGATGCCTCCAGTCGCCGCGCCAAAGTGATCGTCGCGAGGAGAGACGTAAAGTCCGAATTGCAGCCCATGCCGGCGGCAGGAATCCGAGATCATGCCTACCACGTCCCCCGTCCCGTTCCTCCAGGGGATATTGCGGATGCCGTACCCGGTGGTCTCGGTGGGCCACCAGCAGAATCCTTCCTGATGCTTGGCCACAAAGACGATGTATTTGGCCCCGAGGTCGAGCGCGGTCTGTGCCCACTGGTCGGTGTCCAGCAGATGCGGGTTCATGGCGGAGAGCGGCGTCGGCTGGGCCGCCATCGCGCCGTGCTGCCAGGTCCTCGGCCCAAAGTGAAGGAACATACCCATCTCGAGGTTCTGCCACGCCTTTTGCTCTGGCGAGGGGTGGGCGACGGTGCGAGGCTGGGCGGCTGGGGGTTGTGCGTCCGGCTCCGGGGAAGCACTTCGGAAGTGCGGCAGCAGCCCAGGCCGGCGGAGGGACGCCGACGCGGTGGCCGCCAGGCCGGCCTGCGTGGCCAGGGTTAGAAGGGTTCGCCTTTGCACGCCTCCGATTTTACTCAAATTTCGGGCATGGTAAGCATTCCATCGCTGTAAGATGGTGAAGTTGCCCGCTCTGGTAAAGACGCCGGCCAACCGACGCCGCACTCCAAATGCGTGGCGCCGCAGCGATTCGGTCCCTGAGGAGACAAGATCTTGATGCGTAGGAGAGAGTTCCTGAAGAGTTGCGCCGTGCTGACGGCAGGCGCCATGACGCCTGCCTCTCGGCTGGGCGACGCTCAGCAGCCGGTTGGAGCCGTCCTGGCAGGGGAGGGCGAGACGCTGGAAGGGGTACTGCCTTTGATCGGCACCGGATGGCACGGACACATGTTTCCGGGTGCAGTGGCGCCCTTCGGCATGGTCCAGGTGAGCCCGGACACCAGCGGAGCGTCGGAGCCGAAGTGGAATGGTCAATGGGACATCACCGGTTGGGACCACTGTTCCGGCTATCACTATGGCGATAACTTTATTCTGGGCTTCAGCCACACGCACCTGCAGGGTACTGGCGCGTCGGATCTGGGCGATGTTTTGCTGATGCCGCTGGTCGCAGGCCGGAACTGGAGCTGGGATACGGGAAAGCCGGGCGGGCAGGCTGAGGCGCAGGCCGATGCGCTCGGCGAGGGCTCAGGATGGGTCTTTGACCCACCGGAGCGCGGCTACTATTCGGCTTTTTCGCACGCGCGCGAGACGGCGCAGCCCGGCTACTACGCGGTCCACCTGGATACGCCGGATGTTGAGGCCGAGATGACGGCAACTACGCGCTGCGCCATGCATCGCTACCGCTATCCCGAGGAGACGGGGCTGCATGAGGGGCCGGCCGCACCGTCTGCGCGCCGCGGCCTGATGCTGGATCTGGTGCATGGCATCGGCTGCAAGGTCTATGCCGCTGAGTTGCGCATCGAGAGCCCGCGGAGGATCTCCGGAGTGCGCTCCACGCACGGATGGGCCGCGGATAAGCACGTCTTCTTCGTGATCGAGTTTTCCCAGCCATTTGCGGCGCTTGAGGTTCAGGTGGATGGGGCGGTGCGTTCTGCCGCTGTGGGTGACCGCATCTCCGGCAAACAGATCAGGGCAATTTTGACGCAAGGCGCCTTGAGGGGACCGCTGGCCGTGCGGGTGGGCATCTCCGGCACCGGGGTGGAGGGTGCGGCGATGAATCTGGCTGCGGAGATTCCGCACTGGGAGTTCGATGCCCTGCGGCGCGGCAATCAGCAGGACTGGAGCCGGGCGCTCGGGGTGTTGCGCGCCAAGCTGCCCAGCGCTGCGTTGCAACAAGCCTTTGCCAGCGCGGCCTACCACGGCCTGGTGGCCCCGGCTACCTTCAACAACGTGGATGGCAGCTATCGCGGGCAGGATCAGAAGAGCTATCCCAACCAGGGTTTTACCAAATACACGACACTCTCCATCTGGGATATCTATCGTGGGGAGTTTGTGTTTTTGACGCTGATGCAGCCGCAGCGCATCGCCGATATCGTCAAGACGATGCTGGCGGACTATCGCCAGCTTGGGCAGAACTCGTTGCCGGTGTGGCCGCTATGGGGTAATGAGACCTGGTGTATGACCGGATTTCATGTGGTCGGGCTGATTGTAGGAGCCTACACCCGCGGCCTGCGCGACTTCGATGTAGAAGCCGCCTACGCGGCGATGCGCGATACCGCCCTGGTGGGCGCCACCGCCAACGACAACAAGGCGCTGCAGGAGCAGTTCCGCACGCTGGGTTATGTGGCGGCCGGTGAGCAGCGGCAGTCCGTCTCACGTACGTTGGACTTTGCCTACGACTACTGGTGTGTGGGCGCGATGGCCGAGCTGCTGGGCAAGCAGGAGGACGCCGCCATGTTCTACAAGCTGGCGAAGAATTACAAGAACCTCTTCGATCCGGCCACCGGGTTCATGCGCGCAAAGACTCCGGATGGAAAGTGGCGGGAGCCCTTCCGTCCCGACCGCGAGTACTGGGAGGATTACACCGAATCCGATGCCTGGCAGGCGACCTTCAACGTGATGCAGGATGTGCAAGGGTTGATCAATCTATTTGGCGGCGACCAGCCATTTGTTGCCAAGCTCGACGCGCTGTTCGCCGCAGCCTCTGATGTGCTCGATTCGCCTCCCGACATCAGCGGCATGGTGGGCCAGGATGCGCAGGGCAATGAGCCCAGCAACCACATCCCGTATCTTTACGCCTTTGCCGGCGCGCCCTGGAAGACTCAGGAGAGAGTGCGCGAGGTGGCGGAGCTGTATCGCAACACGCCGCAGGGTGTGCCCGGCAATGACGACTGTGGCCAGATCTCGACCTGGTTTAACTTCGCCGCGCTGGGGTTTTATCCGGTGAATGCCGTCACGGGGGTGTACGTGATTGGAAGCCCGATGGTGAACCACGCCACGCTGCACAACGCTGCTGCCGGGACCACGTTTACGATCATTGCCGACAACAACTCGGAAAGGAACGTTTACGTGCAGAGCGTGAGGTTGAACGGCAAGCCGCTGACTCGCTCCTGGTTCACGCACGCCGACGTCGTGGCTGGGGGAACGCTGCACTTTCAGATGGGTCCGGAGCCGAACAAGAGTTGGGCCAGCGCACCCGAGGACAGGCCTCCTTCGGGACTGGTGAAGGGGTAGAGCTCCGTTGCGCCGATGAAATGCGAAGTCGCGACGCCAACGGATGGCTTGCTCTGAAAAGAGTCTGCCGGTTGCCGCTTCCGCATGACCGCGGGCACGGCTAGATGCTTTGCACGGGCACGGTCATCAGGTCCGTGATGCAGGCCACTTCGCGCTGCACGAAGGGCTCGGCGTAACGGATGCCCGCCAGCAGACCGTAGTGCCGGGCCGTGGCAAAGGTACGCTCGCGGATCTCCTCTTCCGGGACAAAGAGTCCGGCTCCGGCTGTCTGATTGCCGTATTGGGAGCGATAGGCGAGCAGGGATTGCAGGCGTGTCTCGATATGGGCTGAGATGTCCACCACGAAGGTCGGGCGGACATCGGCGTAGAGCGAGGCGTAAAGGATCTTGAAGGGGCGGTGCGGAGCGCCATGCTCCGCAGAGAGGTCCAGACGGGCCAAGCCGGCCGCGAAGCAGGCCTCGTAGCCCAACGTGGAAGCGGTATAGTGGTCGGGGTGCCGGCCCTGCCAGTAAGGAAGAATGACGACGCGAGGACGAAGACGGCGCAGCACGGCCGCGATCTTGAGCCTGTTCTCCGGGGTGTTCTGAACGTTGCCGTCGGGCAGATCCAGAGCCTCGCGCTGAGAGACGCGCAGGATGCGGGCAGCCTCTGCGGCTTCAGCAGAACGATCTTCTGCGCTGCCACGGGTGCCCATCTCTCCACGGGTCAGGTCCAGAATGCCAGTGCGCCAGCCCAGAGACTGTTGGACCAGAAGGGTCCCGCCACAGGTCTGTTCGACGTCGTCGCGATGAGCCGCGATGGCCAGAACGTCGATCTGGCTTTCGTAAGAGTCAGGATGCGGAGCGGGGGACGCCTGGGGAGCACTCATGGAGGATTCGGATTCCAGCTGGGGCTATAGCATTTTCAGTGTTGATGGGTACACCGAAGAGGGAGTGCAGCGGCGTTTTCATCGGGGAAAACGCCCATGGAAGTCGAGGCGTCGCGTTGCACTTACACTGAAAATGCTTGAGCGGCGAACTTGGACAAGACCTTGAGGTCGATGAACTTCCAGATTTTACCGGAAATGGATGAGATGCAGCCAATCCGTGCGTTACGGCAAAAAAGGAACGCGGCAGGCAGGAGAACAATCCTCCGCGTGACGGTATCTCGGTGAGATGACGCTGACCGGGAGTCCTCCCGGGGCGGACTCCCGGTGGCCGGAAGGATTCAGCAGAACGCCGGGCTCAGCCAGGAGGCCACGCGGATTTTAGTTCGCGCTGTTGGTCAGAGCGTCAATGTAAGCGACGTCGTTCACTGTGCCCTGAATGGTCATATTGATATTGTTGATCTCTGAACCCGGCGCGCCCCCATTTTGATCCTGCAACTGCTCGATCGGAAGGATAGGGTTGGGATTCAGCCCGGTATAGAAGCCATGGAGTTGGCCACCGTAAGCGGTATATACCTTGTAGTAGTCCTGCACCCAGCACAGGCCGGTCAGGCTGCCGTAGTAGTACATGTCCTGATCGGTGTTGGGATAGGGAACGGTGACAGGCGTTACCGAAGAGATGTTCGACTGCACGACCTGAGGGATGATGGTGGCCGTTGGCGTAGCCGTGCCGGTGGTCAACATGGTCAGGCAGTTGTAGTTTCCAGCCTGATCGGTGTAGCCCTGCGAGGCCAGTTCCGCCTGCGCGGTGGCATAGCGGACGCCGTTGGAGCAATTGGAGGATCCCACCCACAACGAGTTGTTATCCGCGAACAGCATCCGGTTATGCGTGCCGTCCGAGATCGAAATCGGCTTGCTGACGCTGTAGGTACTGAGATTGATGGTGGTAAGATTGCCGGCCCAGTGGCCCTGATACGGGCCAGAGGTCTGGAGTTGCTGACCGGCAGTGTACAGGTAGGTGCTGCCCGGGATGGCATCCGTTACGCCGCCGGGAATCGGAATCGGGTTTGGAACCCCGTTGGGAAGAGGGGATACCGGACTGGGCGCGCCGGAACTGAGCGGGTTTACCGTTGGGACCAAATTGATGTTGAGCTGCGCAGTCTGCAGAAACTCCACGCTGGCTGTCTTTCCGCCATTCTCCGGACCGGAGTTGAGGACGTAAGCGGTGCTGCCATCGATGGAGAAGATGACATTCACCGGGCGGTCATAGGTTCCGGCTACCGGGACAACGCAGTAGGCCGGCAGCAGGATCGGCTCACAGTCCACATAGCCTGGAGGATAGATGGGGATGGAGGTCGCGGGCAGCTTCACAACGCGATAGAGTGTGTTGGAGTTCTGCACCATCGCCAGGACGACGCTGGCGCCGGGATTGATGACTGCTTTGTCGACACCGGGAAGATTCAGGTTGTAGGTGACGCCGCCCGTGCTGAAGATCAGAATTCCCGCCTGCTCGTCCGCACCGGCGAACATCGTGCCTACGGGGGCGGCGGCAGCAGAAGGGGGCGAGGCGCCATCCTTCAAGACCACTCCGGTGGAAGCCTCCGTGCCGTAGTTGATTGCGGTGAGATTGCCGTCGTTGTAGGAGAGCACATACCCTGTAGTCTCTTCCGGGAAGTTGATGATCTTGACGGGATTTCCCTCGGAGTAGCCGGAGATCTTCCACTCTGGAATGGTGTTCTGTATGTTGCCGCGCAGATTGCGCAGGCCATCGATAATCTCAAGTCCGCCCGTGGTTCCGTTGGCGGTGTAGGCCGCCATGACGCGCTCCTGGAGGTGGCTGGGCGGCACGGGCCGATTGGAGTACACGTTCGTTGTAATTTTGTAAGGCACCACCTGATAGCAGCCAGAGAGAGCCAGCAGGGTCATCGCCAAGAGCATGCCCGAAGCCGCCAGGGCAGGAAAACTTCTCATCTTCAATGTGCAACACTCCAAGCGGTAGCCGCCGCAGGGGCGGAGTCTTCGATTTCTTCCTTCAAGTATAACAGCGGGGTAGGGCATCTCGGTACTGTGGAGCAGGCTGGAGTTCCTTCGTGGAGGCAGCCAGGATCAGCCCGCCCAGCCGGGCTCTCGCTAAGGGTTCGATCCGTCTGACGAGGGAGCCTGGGCGACCGGGCATTATACGATTGAGGATCAGACACTTTCCATGTGGAAGAGGGCAGGAGATCGATGAAGGCCGGGATCGAGAGGCTTTTTGAGGGTGAAACCACCTTATGCGACGGCGCAATGGGCACCATGTTGTACGCCTGTGGCGTCTTCATTGACCGGTGCTATGACGAGCTGAACATCACCCAGCCGGAGATGGTGCGGTCGGTCCACCAGCAGTATCTGCAGGCCGGCGCCGATGTGATTGAAACCAATACGTTCGGCGCCAACCGCTTTCGCCTGCAACGGTTTGGTCTGCGGGAGAAGGTCAAAGAGTTCAATCTGGCCGGAGCCGCGCTCGCCCGCCAATGCGTGGATGCGATCCGGGAGAGTCGCCACACGCCGGCGTTCGTAGCCGGCGCGGTAGGGCCGCTGGGGCTGCGGCTGGAGTCGCTCGGAGAGCGTGGGCCGGAGGAGGCGCGCGCTGCCTATGCCGAACAGATTCAGGCCCTGGCGGAGGGGGGAGTGGATCTGCTTCTGCTGGAGACCATGATGTCGATGGACGAAGCGGAGCAGGCACTGCTGGCCGCGCGTCAGGCGGCTCCGCAGTTGAAGACGGCTGTGCTTTTTACCCTGGGAGAGGATGTCAACTGCCTGGACGGAACCAGCCTGGAGCAGGCTGTTGCACGCATCGAAGCATTGGGCGCCGATGCTGTGGGGTGCAACTGCAGCGCCGGCCCCGCGGTTGTGCTGAGCGCCGTGGAGAGGATCAGGGCAGTGACCCGGCTGCCGGTTGTCGCCATGCCCAATGCAGGGACGCCGCGCAGCGTCCAGGGGCGCAATATCTATCTCACCTCGCCGGAGTATATGGGAAGCTTTGCCCGCAAGTTTGTCCGCGCCGGCGCCAGTTGGGTGGGAGGCTGCTGCGGAACGACACCGGAGCACATCCGCGCCATGCGCAGCGCACTCCGGGCGATGGCGGCGCAGGACGCAGGCGAGGCTTCCGCCCGCGCGGCAGCCCCACCCAGGGCGCAGCGGGCGGGCGAGGGCTCCGTAGCCGAGGTGAGCGGATCGGCTGCAGCAGGGCTCCGAGGGACCGCAAGCGGGAGCGGGAGTTTCCTCTTCCGGGAGGATGTCGTCGAGCCGGAGCCCCTGCGGGGGAGATCGCGTATCGGAGCCTCGATCGCCGGCGGACGGTTTGTGACCATGGTGGAGATCGTCCCTCCGAAAGGAATTGACTGCAGCAAGGAGCTGGCTGGAGCGGCTTTGTTGGCGGAGTTCGGAGTGGACGCAATCAACGTGCCGGATTCCCCGCGCGCCAGCGCGCGGATGAGCGCCCAGAGCCTATCCTTGCAGATCCAGCAGAAGGTGGGCGTCGAGACGATCCTGCACTTTACCTGCAGAGACCGCAACGTGCTGGGTATCCAGAGCGAGCTTCTGGGTATCGCTTCCCTGGGGCTCAAGAATATCCTTTGCTTGACGGGTGATCCTCCCAAGATGGGCAACTATCCGGATGCTACCGCCGTGTTCGACGTGGATGCGATCGGGTTGGTGAAGATTGTGAATGACCTGAACCATGGTTTGGATATCGGGCAGAATCCCATCGGCGGGTCAACCGGTTTTACGATGGCGGTAGCGGCCAATCCAGGGGTCTCCGACATCGAACGCGAGGTGCGCCGCTTCGCCGGCAAAGTAGAGGCGGGGGCGGAGTACGCCATCACCCAGCCGGTCTTCGATCTCCAGCTCCTGGAGGCTTTTCTGCGCCGCATTGAGGGCTTTCGGATTCCGGTGATTGCCGGGATCTGGCCGCTCACCAGCCTGCGCAACGCAGAGTTCATGAAAAACGATCTGCGCGTGTCCATGCCGGATGAGATTCTGGAGCGCATGGCGGCTGCGCCAGACAAGGATGCGGCCGTGGCCGAGGGTGTGGCGATCGCTCGGCGGATGCTGGAGTCCGTACGGGACGCGGTGCAGGGTGTGCAGGTAAGCGCTCCCTTTGGCAAGTATGGATTGGCCGTCCAGGTGCTGGGGCTGGACAGAAGGAGCAAGTAATGGCGAGCTTTGAAGAGCAGATGGCAGAGTTGGAGAAGGTTGTCGAGCGCATGGAGCATGGCGATCTGACGCTGGAAGAGAATGTCAGCCTGTTCGAGCGAGGCATGCGGTTGTCCAGAGCCTGCAAGGAACAACTTGCCAAGGCGGAGAGCCGAGTCCAGGTGTTGCTGGAGCCGGAGCGGGCCGGGCCCGTCCAAATGGAAGATCTCCCGGAGCTCTCCGTCGCCGAGCCCGAGCCGGAGGGGCGGGAGGAGCCGCTGGATGAGGACGAAGGTGGTTAAGGGTAAGGGAGAGGGCTTTACCGTTTGCCTGCCGCCGAATGCCGGCCGGCAGCTCTTCCGGGAATCCGGGGTCACCAGGGGGGACGACCGTCAAGCTTGAGCCGCCGACTCCGCTGATCCCCGCATGCAGACGCTTTATCGCAGATGCTTTATCGCAGATGCTTTATCGCTGGATCGCGGCTACCTGAATTTTGCGGCCGGCGCGCCGCGCCGCAGCCCGATGATCGTGCAGGGATGCGGTCAAGGCTTTTCAGCGGCTGCGGCTGGTGACGAAGCCGGGGACCCAAAGCAGAGCGCGTTTGTACTCGCTCTCGGGAAGGTCGGAGACTGACTGACGGGCGGCTTCAGCGTAGGCACAGGCCGTATCCATGGCATACGCGATGGATCCGTGGCGGTTCAGGATCTCGAGGATATCGGCGCGACTGATGCGCACAAAGCTGCGATCGGCGAGTACCGTGCGGATCGCTTCACGATCAGCTCCCGTGCCGCGCTCCAGGGCGTGGATTACCGCCAAGGTCGCCTTTCCCTCTCGCAAGTCGGAGGCGGACGGTTTCCCCAGCACCTCGTCGTTGGCCGTCAGATCCAGAACATCGTCGACGATCTGAAACGCCAGGCCAAGGTTGCGCCCATACTCGCCGAGGGAATCCTCGAAGGAGATGGCGGCGGCCGCAAATGCTGAGTCTGCGATGACCGCTCCCAGTTGCATCGATACCTTGAAGAGGCAGGCAGTTTTGCGATAAATCAGGTCAAAGTACTCTTCCTCGTTGATCAGATGCCCCAGCTTCTCCATCTGGAGCAGCTCGCCTTCCACCATCTCCTGGGTGAGAGAGATCAGCAGATCAAGGATGCGAAAGTTCCGCTCGTCCAGGGCGGTGCGGAAGGCTTGCATGTAAAGCCAGTCGCCTGCCAGCACGCACTTGGCGTTGCCCCAGGTGGTGTTCGAAGAGGGTCGGCCGCGGCGCAGGTTGGCCTCATCGATGATGTCGTCATGCACCAGGGTAGCGGTATGGAGCATCTCGACTACGGCGCCCATGCGGATGCGCGCTTCGCTCCGGCAGTCGAGGCTCTTGGCTGAGAGAAGAAGCAGCAGTGGGCGGATGCGCTTGCCTCCGCCGGCGATCAGGTAGTTGGCGATGTCGGTGACGACCGCGACCGGAGAGCTTGACTGTCGGGCGAATTCGACTTCAATCGCCGCCAGATCGTCCTTGAGAAGCTCAAAGACCTCGGCGGCTGTCGCGATGGAGATCGTGCTCATCCCTGATTCAAGAGTAGCAGGTGACGCAGATCAACGGCGACGGTGGCAGAAAGGTTGCAGGGGAGCGCCTGCCGCGAAAGCGCCGGAATGGAACGGCACGTTCGCGTTTGGATCCTTATTCCGGCCGCGCTGGCGGAAGAAGCCGGTTCGGAAGATGCGGATCGATCTATCTCTCTGGCTGTCTTTCCGGCTGTTTTTCTGGGATGCGATAACCGGTCAGCGCGCTGGTTTGCAGACTCAGCACGGCTCTTCTGCTGCGGCCAATTTCTTCGAGCCGGGGGTGGAGGCTTCGGGGAGAAAACAACCGACGGCGGCCTGGCTCCATGCTCCACCGGCGCCAAGATGGACCTAGACCATTTTCCCTGAAGGTGTAAGCAAGGGGAACGACTCCTGTGGGCGTTTTCCTCAATGAAAACGCCACGGAACGCCCGCTTCCGTACACCCATCATCAGGGAAAATGGTCTA
>JAKART010000442.1 GCA_021819255.1 Acidobacteriota bacterium | reverse complement strand
ATCTACAAGACTTGCGTGAGCTGTCACCAAGCCCACATCTTCGCCGAGCACCAGACGGCTCCACCAGCCGGTCAGTAAGCGCTACTTCCGCGATTCGAACCCGGCGATCGATGGTCCGCGCCTTCCTGTTCACCAGCTTCCGCGCTCGCCACAGATCTCAATCACCGTGGCCAGACGGATACAGCCGTTCTTCCAGTTTGTTTGCAGAGCCTGCTCCACGCGATCGGGATCACCGGCCAGAACAGCGTCAATGATCGCCTCGTGCTCAGCCAAAGGCAGATGGAGATCATGGAGGACGGAGCTGGCATACAGGCGCCAATAGCGCTCTGCCTGTGGCTCGATAGAGCTGTGCAAGGTGCGCAGACGGGGGCCGGCGCCGGATTCGACGATGATGCGATGAAAATTGCGGTCGGTATCGAAGATGGATCCGGCTGCCGGAACCTTCTCCTGCGCGATGGCGCGCAAGTCCCGGTTGAGGCGCTTGAGTTCAGCCGCAATCTCCACGCGGCGCTGCCTGGGCAACATGGCTGTGCCTCGCCCGGCGAGGCCCTCAACGTGGCCAATGATGGAGTACAACTCTCCCGCATCCTCCTTGGTTAGGGGAGCGACCACCATGCGCGACTTGCGCACGTTGGTGTGCTCCAGAACGTATCCTTCACGCTGCAGCAGATGCAGCGCGCTGCGCACCGGAGTGCGGCTCATCGCCAACCACCGAGCCAGATCCGCCTCCACAATCCAGGATCCAGGAGCAAGCCGGCCGTGAACAATCAGCTCTCGAATCTCGTGAAAGGCCCTGCGCAGGCTATTGCCATGGTCTTGCCTGGCCGCCTTGGATCGGACCGGCGGCTTGGCCGGATCGGGACTCGACCCACGGACTGGTTGCACGGCTCGAATGACTTTATTTGGCATACGAGTCGGATTGTAACCCGGCGAATACCGAGGATTCCGGCTCGGCGCGGTTCGCGGGAATCTTTCGCGAATCAATCTCTCACGAATCAATGTATACATTATTGTGGACAAGAGTTATACTGCCCCTTGCCGATGCGATCTATGGAATTTGTCGACTCTCACACCGCCGGAGAACCAACGCGTGTCATTCTGAGCGGTGGCCCCAACCTCGGCGCCGGCCCTCTTGCGGAACGTCTGCGCCGGTTGGCCGGCGGCCACGATACCTTTCGCTCCGCCGTCATCCACGAGCCACGCGGGTCCGACGTCCTGGTGGGAGCCCTGCTGCTGCAACCGCAAGACCCGGGGTGCGCCGCTGGAGTCATCTACTTCAACAATGCAGGATACCTTGGAATGTGCGGACATGGAACCATTGGTTTGGTCGCCACGCTGGCGCACCTGGGGCGCCTTGGCCCAGGGCAGCATCGGATTGAGACCCCCGTCGGAACGGTCCGCGCAACGCTGCACGACAATGCTGAGATCAGCATTGAGAACGTTCCCAGCTTCCGCCTCTGCAAGAGCGTGCAGGTGACGGTACCCGGTATCGGCACAGTGTGCGGTGATGTGGCCTGGGGAGGCAACTGGTTCTTTCTGGTCGATGGCGCCCCCGTGGATCTCACCCCGGCCAACAGCCACAAGCTGACCGAATACGCATGGTCGATTCGTCGCGCTCTACAGCAGCAGAACATCACCGGAGCCGAGGGGGCGGAGATCGACCATATCGAGATCTCCGCGCCGTCCGCGGGCGCGGACAGCCGCAACTTTGTCCTCTGCCCCGGCAAAGCCTACGACCGTTCGCCGTGTGGAACCGGCACCAGCGCGAAGCTGGCCTGCCTGGCTGCGGACGGTAAGCTTGCCCCCGGCCAAACCTGGCGTCAGGAAGGCATTTTGGGCACCGTCTTCACCGGCTGCTATCGCGTGCCGGATGGCTCTGGCGGCCGCATTGTGCCCAGCATCACCGGGCGAGCGTATGTCACTGCGAAAGGCTACCTCCTGCTCCAGCCGGAGGATCCGTTTCGAGATGGAATTCGCCTATGACCGGCAGTCAGGATGTCATCGTGATCGGCGCCGGCATCGTCGGCGCGGCTTGCGCACGGGCCTGTGCTGCCCAGGGGTTGAAGACGCTGGTGGTGGACGGCGCCGGCGTGGGTGGCGGCGCCACTGCCGCGGGCATGGGACACATCGTCGTCATGGACGACTCTCCCGCGCAACTGGCGCTCACCCGGCGGTCGCAACAGCTTTGGGACTCGATCGCCGCCGAGATGCCCGCTGAGGTTGAGTTTGAGCGGCGAGGCACCCTGTGGGTGGCCGCTGACGAGCAGGAGATGCAAGAGGTGCTGCGCAGGCAGGCCGTCTACGCCGCGGCCGGCATTGCGACGGAGGTTCTGGACGCTCGCGACCTGGCCGAGGCGGAGCCCAGCTTGCGGCCCGGTCTGGCCGGCGCTCTGCGCGTTCCCTGCGACGCCGTGCTCTACCCCCCTGCCGCCGCGGCATACCTCCTGCGCCAGGCAATGGAGTTGGGCGCACGGTTGCTCACCCAACAATCCGTGGTGACGGCGGCCAGAGGCCAGGTGAGGATGGCGGATGGGAGCACACTGGGCGCCGAGCGGATTGTGAACGCCTGCGGAACGGACGCCACCCGACTGCTGCCCGATCTGCCCATTCGGAAGCGCCGCGGGCATCTTCTGATCACCGACCGGTATCCCGGCTTTGTGCATCACCAATTGGTGGAACTGGGCTACCTGAAGAGCGCGAGCTCGGTGGCCGGCCCCTCTGCGGCCTTCATTGTGC
>JAKART010000441.1 GCA_021819255.1 Acidobacteriota bacterium | reverse complement strand
AGAGCGTTCTGAATGGCGATTCCGATATATCCGGCCAGGGACTCCAATAGCTCCATATCTTCACTGGAGAGGAAATCTCCCGAACCGGTCCGGCCCAGCCCCAGCACCGCAATGGTGCTGTGCCCGGAGCCCTCATGCCGCGCCGCCCGGCAGGGGACGTAATAATTCAAATCCAGAGCCGCCGCCGTCTGACGCTCTGCGTCTTGGAGCCGCAGCATGGCATTGGGCGTCTCAAAGAAGAGATGGTTGGTGCTGTCCCGATGGTCAAAGTCCAGAAACCCGAGAGCGAGCGAGTCGGCGCCGGCCAGTACCTGCGCGGAGAGACCATGGGACGCCGCCAGGGAGAATGAGATGCCCTGCCCATCTCTTTCCTCCTGGGCCAGAAATACCGCTACACGGGTGACCAGCAACGTCTCCGGAAGGCGCTCGACGATCGAGTTCATCAGCTCGCTCAGGTTGGTCTGTGCGTTCAACTCACTGCCGAACTCGACCAGCGTCTCGCGGTAGTCGATGCTCTTCTGGTCAAAGACCCGATCGAGCTGCCCTTGAATGACGCGTTTGAGAGGATCAAAGACCAATCCGGTGACGATGACTGCGGCCACCAGACCCCACTCGCCCAGATGCTCGAAGCGCTGATGGACGAACTCAGCGCTGAGCGCGATGATGCCGAAGTAGATGCCCACCAGAGCCGCGGTTGCCAGCGTATACGATGCGCCGCGCTTGAAGATCAGATCCACATCCATCAGCCGGTAGCGCACAATGGCCCAACTGAAGGTCAACGGCAGCAGAATCAGAGATAGCAGCGCGACGCGGGTGAGAACGCTGGGAACATAAGCGTCAAACAGATAAGGAATCACGTACAAGGCGGTGAAGGGTACTACCGTCAGGGCGGTGCCACGCGATAGCCATTTGAGCTGCTGACGCTGCAGTGGCTGCTCTTCTTCCCGGTACCGCACCCCGAAGACCACTCCCGCAAGAATGTAATAGCTGGCCATGTAGATGTAGTTGAATTTGTTCAGCCGCAACTGCAGTTGCCCAGTCGACTCCCAGTAGGTGTAGGAGAGATAGTGCAGGACGCCCAGAACTACACCAGGGAAGTAGAGCAGCGGGTACAACAGGCGGTTGCGGCGACGCGAGACTTCGTCGGTAAAGCTGACGGCGAAGTGCAGGAACAGCGCCGGTTGCAACTCGGACGCAATAATGTTTCCGGTGAGGATGGTGATGTCCAGACCATCCAACAAGCCCGTATACCGGAAGGCGTACAAGATGAAGGAGACCAGGCAGAAAACGTAGAAGTGGGTGGACTTGGGCGCTGTCCAGCGACGGAACAGAACAAAGAGCCCCATCGCAAGGTAGACCAGCGCCAGCAACCGCTCCACCTGAAAGTTGGTCCGGTCCAAAGGTTCCAAATACACCCACACGGAGATTTCTACCGGCTTGGCGTTGTCGTTGGCACGGCGCAGCAGGGTGTACTTTACCTTGGACCAGACACCGTTGACGTAGATTTGGCGGCTCAAGGTGGCCAGCGTCGGCGTTGGAACATCGTTGACTGAGGTGAGCACGTCTCCGGTTCTTACCCCGGCCCGGTAGGCGGCCGTGTCATGCGGAACCAGATAGGCGCGCAACCCTCCCGTCGCCTCGATCCAGCGCGCGCCGTCGGTCGCAGGAGTGTAGCTGCTCTCCTGGTTCACGTTCGCAATCGCCAGCCCGAGCGCGGCGAGAGTAAAAACCGCCAGCACAATCGCCAATAGCCGGGTTTGGGAGCCGCTCTTCACGCCGGAGATACCGTCTTTCTGAAGCTACCTGTATTCACATGCAAATTACCATCCAAAGCCAAGCTCTTAAAAAACCCATGTTTTCCCGCAAGAATCGAGAAACGCCGCTCCTGGTGAAGCGCCTTATTGCACATAACCATAGGTGGATACGTATTTCAGAATAACTTGGTTCCGGGTGAACCTCTCGTTGGACGAATCAAGCAGCCGACTCGCTCGGAATCATCGCAAAGAAGGTCTTCCCGAATCCAGGACGATCCAAGTCTTGCTTTCCCCTCCGGCCAGACCGATTCCGAGTGATCCGCGGGAAGCTCACCTCCGGCCCAAGTTGCCATCAGTTGCTCTGCCATCAGCAGCAAATTCTCCGCGTGGCTATGCCGCCGCGAGACTCCACAAGCTGCGATTTTCACGTATGGTTAATCTTGGTCTGGACTGGCCCATCGGCCAGCTTCCACGTTCCGTCCGGCGAGGTTGGGGGCAGGAAGCCCCGCCGGCCCCTGCGCCGGTTCAATCGAACTCTCTTATTAGGTTGATTCCAAATGACTTTTCTTGATGGGCGAGGGTTTGAATTCAGCTTGGATGAGGTTGGAAGACAATGATGGTGCGTCGCCATGTCAACGTGGGTGGGCTACGCCTCTCCTATCTTGAAAGGGGCAGTGAGGCGAAGGATCAGCCCTCGCTCGTCCTCTTGCATGGCCTGATGGGCTGCGCGGAGACGTTCCTCCTGCTGGTAGACCACCTTCGTCCGGATCTGCACATCGTCGCGCTTGATCTTCCCGGCGCCGGTGAGTCCGAGCGGCGTGCGGACATCGATCCCCGCCTGGCTTCCACAGCGAAGTACGTTGAACGGGCTCTTGTCCAGCTTGGCCTCCACTGGCCGATGATCCTGGGGCACTCCTACGGCGGAGCGATTGCGCTTCACCTGGCGGCGCGCAAGCGCCCTGCGGTCAGATCCCTGGTGCTGAGATC
>JAKART010000440.1 GCA_021819255.1 Acidobacteriota bacterium | reverse complement strand
CGACCACTTCGGCGTAAAGCTTTCATTGGGGCTGATGGAGTTCAGCCGGCTAAACACTGCCCAGGCGCCCCTGGCGCCGACAACGATGCCTTTTTCGAGTAGCTTGGTTGCCTTTCCCATCTTTTCGTACCTCCTGAAGATTCTCCGCGGCGATCCGCGCGGTCCTTGCTTTCGTTGATGGACTCAAACGGCTACGCTTCCAGCAGCAACGCTCAAGCCCAGAAAGGGCATTCCGGGCCTCCAGAAGCTACTTGCCTTGACTGGTTGCCCTGATTCCTTGCTCTTGAAGCCCGCTGCCACGGCTTTGCCACGGCGGAGGCCCCGATTCCTCAGACCAACGGTCCGGACTCCTTGCCTGGATCCTCCTTACCCGGATCCTTGTTACCCGGAGTTACCCGGATCCTTGGCGTAGGCAAGCAGATCCAGACTGCGTACCATCTCGCCTCCAGCTTAGGAGGTTCTGGGGCCGCAAGTCGTTACCCAAGCAGTAAACGGGGATATTTTGCAGCGAATGGCAAAAAAGCCAGGGTGGAACGGGGATCCAGCCGGGTGGACTCTAACGCCAATGGAATCAAAAGGGTAAATAGCCTCCTCCGAGCCCGGGACAGGGGGGACCGGGGCGAGTGGCGTCGGATGATCCGCTGGCCCGCTGACCCGCTTTGGCGGCGGGCTGGGCTCGCGGCTGGGCTCGCGGCTTGGCTCGCGGCCGGGCTCGCGGCCGGAGACAGGACACTACTGGCGCAACTCGACCAGCGTGGCGCCCTGGCCGCCTTCGCTGTAGGGGGGCTCGGAGACCGAAGCGACGTGAGGATGCCGGCGGAGAAACTCTCGCAGGGTGCGCCGCAGGATCCCCATCCCCACGCCGTGCACGACGCGGATGCGGGGCAGGCCGGCCAGGAAGGCGCGCTCGATGAAACGCTCCACCTCGCTTTCGGCCTCGTCGGCGGTTTTGCCGATGACGTTGATCTCATTGCGGAGCCAGTCGGAGTCGTCCGCAGTGGAGAAGGTAATGCCGCCTGGTCCGGCCTCCGGCAGTCCCGCCGCCTCCGGCCCTGCCGGTTGGCCAGGGCGGACGGAACGGGCGACCACCTGCGCAATATCGCCGCCACGGACGCGCATCTTCATGGGACCGACGGCCACCTCCAGCGAGTTGCGGTCGAGGATCCGGACGACCCGGCCTTCGCGGTTCAGCGAGCGCAGCCGGACCAGGTCTCCAGGCTGCGGCTCATCCGGCTGCCCGGACGGCCGGCTTTCTCCGCCGAGGCCCGGGGAGGGCTCCTGATGAGCCGCCACCGTGCTTTGAAACCGCTGCGAGAACTCGCGCTTGAGGCGGGCCACGCGCAGCGCGGCGTCACGCGCGATCTTCTGGGCGACCGTCTTGTCATCGATGGCCTTGACGGTATCGCGTAGCTGGGCCTCGAAGACCTCGAGGAGATCTTTGAGCCGGCGCTCCAGCTCGCGGGTATGGGTCTGCTGCTCGGCGCGCCCCTCCTGCTGCAGGCGCAGCCGTTCTTTGGCCAGGGCGCGCTCGGCGGCAGCCAGGCGTTCGCGCTCCGCTGTGGCCGCCGTGAGCTGGGCGTGCAACTGTTCGAGAAACCTGCCGATGTCCACCTGCTGGGTGGTCATCTGAGCGCGGGCCTGGGCCACAATGGCCGGATCCAGCCCCAGCCGCGCAGCGATGTTCAGGCCTGCCGAAGCTCCCGGCACGCCCAGGCGCAGCTCATAGGTGGGAGACAAGGCCGCCTCATCGAAGCCGACGGCGGCGTTCAGCGCGCCGGCCTGCCCCGGCAGCCCGGCCTGCCTTGCCGCGTAGACCTTCAAAGCGGTGAGATGGGTGGTGATGATGCACCAGACGCCACGGCGCAGAAAGTGCTCGGCGACCGCCACGGCCAGAGCCGCACCCTCCTCCGGATCCGTCGCCGAGCCCAGCTCATCCAGCAGCACCAGCGAGTGCGGATCCGCGCGCTGGGCGATGCGTTGCAAGTTCGCGATGTGCGCCGAGAAGGTGGAGAGATTGCGCTCGATCGACTGCGCGTCTCCGATGTCGGCGTAGATGGCGCTGAAGAGCGGCAGACGAGCTCTCCGGGCCGGCACCGGCATTCCCGCCTGAGCCATCTGCGCCAGCAAACCGACGGTCTTGAGCACGACGGTTTTGCCGCCGGTGTTGGGTCCGCTGACGATCATCTGCCGTTTGCCGGCGGGCAAAGCAATGGTCAGGGGAACGATCCGGCCGCCCTGGGAGCGAAGCCGGAGGTCCAGCAGAGGATGGCGAGCGAGTTCAAGCTCGAAGAGGAGCGCCGACTCGGGCTGGGCGGTGGAGGACTCCGCGCCGGCCGCTGCCTGTGGACGGTGGCTCGCCGCGAGAGAGGCCTCCGGGTCCGCGGGGCTCAGCGCCGGCCGCACCCAATCGAACTCTGCGGCAGCCTTGGCGATGGCCTGGTGGGCATCCGCCTGAGCCAGTACCTGGGCGCCGAGCAGAAGCGCCGTGGCGTGGGCCGAGAGCAAGCGCGTCATGGCGACCAGGATGCGATGAATCTCGGCCTGCTCCTCATCCAGCAGCCGGGCGAGCTCGTTGTTGTGCTCGATGGTCTCCATGGGTTCGATGAAGACGGTCTGGCCGCTGGAGCTGGAGCCGTGAACCACGCCGCCCACCCGGCGCCTGAACTCGGTTTTGACGGGGATGACGAAGCGCTCGCCCCGGACGGTGATCAAGGCATCCTGGGTGCTTCCGTCCTCGGAGAGCCTG
>JAKART010000439.1 GCA_021819255.1 Acidobacteriota bacterium | reverse complement strand
AAGCCCGACGGTGATGTAGCCCTCGTGGCTGGAGATGCTGAATTTGTGGGTGATCGACATTCGCTCGCCGGGCAGGCGGTGACGAACAGCCCGCGGCGGCGCCGGGGCATCCAGCGCGTCTGCATTCTGATTGTTGGAGTGGATCAGAGCGGTGATCTGGCCCTGCGCTTCGGCCAACTGCTGCCGAGCCAGCGCGAGTTCCTTTTGCGCGCCGGAGAGAGCCGAGCTTACGGCGGCCAGCTCGGAGGCCTGTTCCACGGCGACCTTCTTGTCCGCATCGGTCTGAGCGGTCACGTTCAGCGGCTGCGTGCCCTTGCTGCCGTCGCGGTAGATGGCGACGGCCTTGAGGCCGAGCCGCCAGGCTTCGATATAGGCGTCGGCGATCTCCTGCACGGTGCAGTCGTTGGGAAGGTTGACGGTCTTGGAGATGGCTCCGGAGAGGAAGGGCTGGGTGGCCGCCATCATCTTGACGTGGCCCATCCAGGAGATGCTGCGGGTTCCCTTGGCGGGCTTGAAGGAGCAGTCGAAGACGGCCAGGTGCTCGGGCTTGATGCCGGGGGCTCCTTCGATGGTCCCGGTGGCGTCAATGTAGTTGACAATGGCTTCGACCTCGGCGTCCCTGTACCCCAGCTTGAAGAGAGCTCCGGGGACGGTGTTGTTGACGATCTTGATCATGCCGCCGCCGACCAGCTTCTTGTACTTGACCAGCGCGAGATCCGGTTCGATGCCGGTGGTGTCGCAGTCCATCATGAAGCCGATGGTGCCGGTGGGGGCCAGGACGGTCACCTGGGAGTTGCGATAGCCGAACTGCTCGCCAAGAGCCAGCGCCTTGTCCCATGCGTCCTGAGAGGCGGCTTTGAGTTCGGCCAGTTGGGGCGCGGTAAAGCCTGCGCCGTCGGTGAAGGCCGCGCCATCGCCGGATTTGAGCGCGCGGTCAATGTTATTCACCTCGGCGCGATGCATGCGGATAACATCCAGGAATGGTTCGCGGTTGACGTAGAAGCCGGGACAGGCGCCGCCTTGGATGGAGGCGGTCTGGGTGAGCGGCGTGGCTGCGCCCAGAGCCGGAGCTCCGGCGGCGATGCGCGCCGACTGCGCATAGGCGTCGCCGCAGAGGATGGCGGTGAGGGTGGCGGAGAACGCCCGGCCGGCGTCCGAGTCGTAGGGCAGGCCGCGATCCATCAGCAGAGCGCCGAGGTTGGCATAGCCCAGGCCGAGCGGCCGGTAGTCATGGGAGTTTTTGGCGATCTGCTCGGTGGGGTAGCCGGCCGCGTCCACGATGATCTCCATCGCCGTGGTCACAATGGAGATGGCATGGCGGTAGGCGGAGACGTCGAACTGCCCACCCGGGGTAAGGAACTTCATCAGGTTGAAGCTGGCCAGGTTGCAGGCCGAGTCATCCAGAAACATGTACTCCGAGCAGGGGTTGGAGGCATTGATTCTGGCGGTGTTCTTGCTGGTGTGCCAGCGATTGATGGTGGTGTCATACTGCATGCCCGGGTCGCCGCACTGCCAGGTGGCTTCCGCAATCTGGCGCATCAGGTCGCGAGCGCGGTACTCCTTGACCGGCTCCCGGCCCTTGACCGTGCGGGCGCTGAAGGTTCCGTCGGTCTGAACGGCGTGCATGAACTCGTCCGTCACCCGCACGCTGTTGTTGGCGTTCTGGAAGAAGATGCTGGTAAAGGCCTCGGAGTCCGGGCCGGATCCATCATAGCCCGCGGCGACCAGATGCCAGGCCTTCTTTTCTTCCTTCACCTTGCACTGGATGAACTCTTCGATGTCCGGATGATCGACGTTGAGGATCACCATCTTGGCGGCCCGGCGGGTCTTGCCGCCGCTTTTGATGACGCCGGCGAAGGCGTCAAAGCCGCGCATGAAGCTAAGCGGACCGCTGGCCGTGCCGCCCCCGGAGAGAGTCTCCATGGAGCCGCGAATGGCCGAGAGATTGGATCCCGCTCCCGAGCCCCACTTGAAGAGCATGCCTTCGGTCTTGGCCAGAGTGAGGATGCTGTCCAGGGAGTCCTGAACGGAGTTGATGAAGCAGGCTGAGCACTGCGGTCGAGAGTAACCGGTGACCGAGAAAGCCACCCGGCCCAGCTCCGCGTCCCAGTGCCAGTTCTGCGCGTCGGAGTTCGGCTCCAGCCGGTCGCAGCCCACGTTGAACCATACCGGAGAGTTAAAGGCGGCCTTCTGATTCACCAGCAGGTGGGTGAGTTCGGCGAAGAAGGTCTCCGCATCCTCCTCGGAGGCGAAGTAGCCGTCGCGCTTGCCCCAGTCGCGGATGGACTCGGCCACGCGGGAGATCAGGTCGCGCACACCCTTCTCCCGCTCCGGGGTTCCCACCCGCCCGTGCAGGTACTTGGAGGCCACGATGTTGGTGGCCGTCACGGACCAGTCCGACGGGACCTCGACATCCTTCTGCTCAAAGACCAACCGCCCCTTGAAGTCCTGAATCACGGCGTCGCGCAGCTCCCAGCAGAGCTCGTCGAAGGGATGCACGCCCGGCTTGGTGAAGTAACGCGAGAAGTGCAGGCCGGGGGCGGTGCGGGAGGATGGGGAGACAGCGGCGGTAGGGGTTGCAGTCTGCTCGGTTGCGCTGTGGATGGTTTCGGCCATGATGCGAGTACCTCTCAATCAAAAATGGGAGCGGGTCCGGAGCGGGTCCGGAGATCCGAACGGTTGCGACTCAGGTCCATGGCGTCCGGGTAAAGGACGCGACTCCTGCTGGGCGGTCAGATGGCGGGAG
>JAKART010000438.1 GCA_021819255.1 Acidobacteriota bacterium | reverse complement strand
GCAAAAGGATGGGGCGCAGTCGCGCGCGGCGCAAAAGGATGGAGCTCAGTCGCGCGCGGCGCAAAAGGATGGGACGCAGACGCGCGCGGCGCAAAAGGGGTGGGACGCAGACGCGCGCGGCGCAAAGGGATAGGGCGCAGACGCGCCCCGCGCAAGGGGATGGGGCGACGCCTGCCTTGGCTGCCTTGGGCTGCCTTGGGCTGCCTGGGCAGCGAAGCTGCCCAGGCACGCCGGCTTGCCGTGGCAAATCTCTCTCGACGCGGCTGCGCCGGGCCTGATCCGCGCGGAAGGATCTTCTACAGCACCTCCGCCCAGCGCGGCGAGGCGGCAAAGGCGGCGTGAATCAGACCGACGTGAGAGTACGTCTGAGGGAAGTTGCCCCACATGCGCTTCTCCCTGGGATCGTAGTCCTCGGCCAGCAGGCCGAGCGGCGACAGGGTGGCATAGATGCGCTCAAAGACCGCTCTGGCGTCTGCCTGCCGGCCGATGGCGGCCAGCGCCTCAATCAGCCAGAAGGCGCAGATGACAAAGGCGACCGAGGGTTTGCCGAATCCATCATTCAGGCTGTAGCGCTGCAGCCAGTCCCCGAGCGCGAGATCTTTGTGGATCTTGTCGATGGTGCTGACGATCCTTGGATCGCCGGGAGGAAGAAAACGCAACTGAACCATCTGCAGCAGCGAAGCGTCCAGGTCCTCGCCGCCATAGTGGCCGACAAAGCTGTTGAGCTTTGCGTTCCAGGAGTTGGCCAGGACCTCGGCATGAATGCGATCGGCGGCTGAGCGAAACTCGGCGGCGTGCTCCGGCGCATGCAGATCGGCGATCTTGCCCATGCGGTCCGCCGCGGCCCAGCACATCAGGTTGGAGAAGGTCTGCGGCTGCCATTCGGTGCGGTACTCCCAGATGCCGGCATCCGGCTTGCCGGAGACCGAGATGGCCTTGCGCGCCAATCCTTCCATCAGCCGCAGGGCCGCGGGCGAGCGCTCTGCGCTCATGCGCTCATCCAGAAAGACCGGCGCCAGGGCCATGACCATCTCTCCGAAGATGTCGTTCTGGGAGTGCAGCGCGGCGCCGTTTCCGATGCGCACCGGCTTGATGCCGTTGTAGCCGTCCCAATGTTCCAGGATGGACTCGTCCAGGTTGCTGGTTCCATCCACCCGATAAAGGGGTGCAAGGTTCAGGTCCGGAGCGCCTCCGGCCACGTTCAGAAGATACTGGACAAACTGCTCCCGCTCTTCAAACTGGCCCAGCAGCCCGAAGGCGCTGAGCACGTAGTAGGAGTCGCGCAGCCAGCAGTAGCGATAGTCCCAGGTGCGGCCGCCCTCGGGCGACTCCGGGATGGAGGTGGTCATGGCGGCGATGATGGCTCCAGTGTCTTCAAAGCAATGCAGCTTGAGCGCCAGCGCAGAGCGGATCACCTCTTTCTGGAACATGGGCGGAATCTCGCACTGCTTCACCCATCGCTGCCAATAGCGGGTGGTCTCATTCAGAAACCGTTCGCACAAAGGAGCGACAGGCTCTTCCACCGGCGCTCCCCAGGCCAGAATCATGTGCTGGCGGCCGGTGAGCGTGAAGGGCCTGCCGTTCAGGTACGAGAGCGAGATGTCCGTGGTCAGCCGCAGTTCGGTATCGAACCCTTCAAAGCGCAGGTGGTGGGAGCCTTCCACGGTCTTCGGCTGCATCTTTGACCATCCCAGCCGGGGCGCGCAGACGATCTCGATACGCGGCGCACCGGAGATCGGCTCCAGGATCCGATACAACTGCTTGGGCCGGAACGTGCGATCGAAGTGCAGGAAACGGGGAGCGAAGTCGATGATCTTAAAAGAGCCCGTGTCGGTGTGGAAGGTGGTCTCCAGAATGTTGGTATTCGGCACATAGGCTTGTGTGCCCATCTCTCCATTGGCCGGCCCAATGCGAAAGGCGCCGCCCTCTTCCTCATCCAGCAGAGTGGAGAAGATGGGTTCGGAGTCGAAGCGAGGCAAACAGCACCAGACAATCTCACCGCTCTTGTGGATCAACGCAGAGAACTGACAGTTTCCGATCAGTCCAAGGTCTTCAATTTGCATTTTCCCCGGCAGGCTCATCAGTCCCATTTATATAATAGAAACATGACGCGATTGGCGAGGTTCATCCTCGGCCTGTTGGTAGCTCTTGCGTTGTTGACCTGGACAGTGTCCGGAGTGGTCCAGACCACAACGCGCGAATGGTTTGAACGAGACGTCAGTGAGCATGCGCGGCTTGCGATGGTGAGCGCGACGCGGTCGCTGGCCGATGCCTGGTACGATCCCGATGGCCTGAAGACTCGCCTGCTGGCCATTGACCGCAACCAGCATGTGATGTGAGTGTCGGCCTGCAATGTTGATTTAACCACCCGGTCCATGACGCCGGACCTTCCCGAGGTCTTTCGCTGCCAGGCATTAGGCGCCTGGGTGCGGTCCGCGGGCACCGCCGCGGGAGACACCAATCCGAAGCTGCAGCAGTGGAGCACCATTGCCACGCTGCCCACGGGGCGGGTGTACGTTGCGGCCATGCCGGTAGTGATGCAGGGGCAGATTCTGGGCTTTGTGATTCTTGCTCATGATCTGAGCTACATTCAGCGCCGCGAGGCCAGAGCGCAGACCTTTCTGCTGATTGTCTTTGGCATTCTTGCGGTGCTGGCCTTCGGCGTTCCGCTGCTGGTTGCCCGGCGGGTCCGCGACGACTGGAGCACGGAGGTGCGCAAGCTCCTGCACGGCGGAGGGAAAAAGCAGCCGCGTA
>JAKART010000019.1 GCA_021819255.1 Acidobacteriota bacterium | reverse complement strand
CCTGACTCGCAAAGCTCTGCTGCTTCATCGACGACCACCTCATACCTATGAGATTAATCAATCAGCGTAACGACGCAGAACTTAAGCAGAGGTTCCTTAAGAGTTTGTTGTCAAGAGCCAAAGATTCAGCCCGGCAACCAACCGGCCGGCTGCGCGCCCCTCTGCCGCCGCTGCGCCCCACGCTGCGCCTGCTTTGGCTGCTCGGCTGGCTGCCCGGGCAGTTTTACGACGAACGTTCAGCCCGGATATCCGCCCGCGATGTAGCCTTCCAGCGTCTCAATGGCGCGCTGCTGGTCGCTGATGATCCACTTCACCAGGTCACCAATCGAGACGATGCCAACCACACGGTCTCCCTCCAGCACAGGAAGGTGGCGGAATCGCCCTTCGGTCATCAGGGTCATGCAATCCGCGACCGTGTGCTGCGGGGTGACGGAGACGACCTGGCGGGTCATGATCTCCGAGACTTTGGTGCGGCTCGAGTCGTGGCCCAGGAGGACTCCCTTGCGCGCGTAATCGCGCTCGGAGAGGATTCCCGCCAGTTTGGCGTCAGAGGTGACAATCAGCGCTCCGATATCGTACTCCGCCATGACGGACAAGGCGTCGCGCACCGTCTGGTCTGGAGAGATGAACAGAACCTTGCTGAAAATCTTGTGCTTGAGTACCTGATCCACCGTGCCGGTCATCTTCATGGTGTCCTCCGTGGCGACGCACCCAAGGAGCTTTGCGGCGATCGCCAGCCGTCCAGATTGTGCTGAAGGTCAGGAGTATACGGCTGAAGAGCTATCTTTGTCTTGCCGAATCGCACGGGGGGAAGTCAAGCCGCGCGCTGGGCTCCATCGGGCGGGTATACCCATGCCGGGGGAAGGTGGTCTAATGGAGAGATTGTGCTGATCCCTCATCGCCTGACTCCGGTCCTGTTTGCCACGCTGCTGGCTACCTTTTCTTGCCATGCTCAATCCTCAACCGGCTCGGGGAACAGCGTCGGGAACTCCCCATCAAGCCCTACGCCCGGCCAGGTGAAGATCGGCGTTCCGCTATCCCCGGCCATGGTGCATAACGTTGAGGTGCTGCTGCGCAATAAGGCGGACCTGCCCCCCGGTTCGACCATCACCGTCTCTGCTCCGCAGCCGGCCTCTCTGCCTGGTTACGACACAATTTTTGTCACCTTTACGGCAGAGGGTAAGACCTCGCGTCCGGTGAGTTTTCTCATCTCCGGCGACGGCAAGACTCTGGCCCAGTTCATCCGCTACGACATCTCCTCGGATCCCCGCAAGATGATCCCGGTCGCCAACCGCCCCTTCCGCGGCGGTCCGGCTTCGGCTCCGGTGGTGATCGTCAACTTCGATGATCTGGAGTGCCCCTTCTGCGCTCGCTTCCATAACAGCCTGTTTCCTGCCATTATCCAGCGCTACGGGGATCAAGTGCATATCGTCTATGAGGACTTTCCGCTCGACCAGCACCCCTGGGCCATGCACGCTGCCGTGGACGTCAACTGCATGGCGGAGCAGTCCTCGGCAGGGTACTGGAACCTGGTGGATTACATCCATGAGCACCACGATGACATTGGGACCGGCAAACTGGGCGGGCCGGCCGGCGCCAACGGCAGCGCGGCCGGCGGCCCAAAGGCCGCTACTCCCCAGCACACGCTGGAGCGCAGCTATGCTCAGTTGGACCAGCTTACCCGCGATCAGGGCGCGTTGCAGAAAGTTGATTCAGCCAAGCTCGACGCCTGCATCAAAAAGCAGGATACCTCTCTCATCGACGCGGAGCGCAGCCTCGGCAACGCTCTGAATATCGACTCCACGCCCACCTTCTACATCAACGGCGCCAAGTATGAAGGGGCTCTGCCGGTCGATTATGTCTTTTCTCAGATCGACGCAGCCCTGCGCGCTGAAGGCGTCACTCCGCCCCCGCCGTATCTCCCCGCAGGGGCAACGCCCCCGGCGCCGGCAAAATCCGCACCGGACAAATAAACCCCGCGTCTGCGGTCTGGAGATGTTTGGGCGGGGCGTGCCGAACGGCCTTCGGCCCGGATGCGCAGCAACTGCTTTGCGCAACGGTCGCGGCGTCAGGGCGCAGACTCTCCCGGCAAACACCCGATGTGTGGTCGATAGGGTTTCCGGTGGTGGAGCGGGCCGTCGCGAGTGCGCCCCTTGCGCCGGAGCCTGTCGATCATCGCACTGAAGCGGGGATCCCGCAGTACACTGGAACAGATGCGCAAAAGCCGGCTTTTGCTGGCTTGAATTCACCTCTGGAGCCTTCGTTGAAGATTGTTCTTGCAGAAAAAGTCTCTCCCGCCACCCTCGCCATCTTCCAGAAGGAACCGGAGTGGAAGGTTGTCACCGCGGACCAGATTGCGCCCGGCGGACTGGCGGCCGAGCTTGCCGATGCCGATGCCCTGGTGGTGCGCTCGGCCATCCAGGTGGATGCCGCTCTGCTGGCCGCCGCTCCCAGGCTGCGCGTGATCGGCCGCGCGGGGGTGGGCGTCGACAACATCGACGCCGAGGAGGCCACTCGCCGGGGAATCGTGGTGATGAACACCCCCGGCGCCAACGCCGTCGCCGTCGCTGAGCTGACCCTGGCCCTGATGATCGCCATGTGCCGGGGCATCATTCGCGCCAACGCCGGCATGCACGCCGCGCGCTGGGAGAAGAAGTCCTTGCAGGGTTCTGAGCTTCGCGGCAAGACGCTGGGTATCATCGGCCTGGGCCGCGTCGGTCTGGAGGTGGCGCGGCGGGCGCTGGCCTTCGGCATGAAGGTGATCGGTTATGACCCCTTCATCGCTCCGGTCATCGCCCGGGAGAACCATGTTGCCTTGCTGGCGCTGGAGGAGGTCTTCTCCAGCTCCGACTTTCTCTCTCTGCACGTCGGCCTTACTCCCGAGACCGAAGGGCTCATCAACCAGCGCTCGATCGCGGGAATGAAGAAGGGGATCCGCATCGTCAACTGTGCGCGCGGGGAACTGATCGTGGAGAGCGCCCTGGCCGAAGCCGTTCGCTCCGGCCATGTCGCCGGCGCCGCGCTGGACGTCTTCCACCGGGAACCTCCAACGGATTCGCCGTTTTTGGGAGTGGAGCAGATCCTGCTGAGCCCGCATATCGCCGGATCGACAGATGAGGCCCAGGAGGCCATCGGCATCCAACTTGCGAATCAGGTCCGCGACTACCTCAAGCTGGGCGTGGTGCAGAACGCGGTGAACGCCGCTTCGCTCAGCGCGGAGGAGTACGCCGAGATTGCGCCCTACGTGGAGATGGCCTCCCGGCTGGGGCAGTTGCTGAGCCACGCGGGCAGTTCCGGCGACTCCGGCTCCGCACGGGGTTCGGTGGACAGCATCTCGCTTGCCTACAACGGGAGGCTGGCCGCGCTGAAGACGGAGATGATTCGTAACGCCGCGATCGCGGGCGCCCTGCATGGCGCCGACGGCGTCAACCGCATCAACGCGATGGCCGCGGCTGCGGAGCGAGGCATCCGCGTCCAGGAGGAGAAGCGCGAGCAGATTACCGGCGGCACGGGATCGACCCTGGGCATGACCCTCCATTGGACGCGGCAGGCGGGATCCAGGGCTGGGGAGCAAGCCGGCAGCGGCGCTCAGGATGGCCTCTGGACGGGGGTGGCCACCGTTCTCCACGGCCGCTCCCCGCGCCTGCTGCGTTACGACAACATCGACATTGAGGCCGAGCTGACCGGTACGTTGATGATCTTCCGCAACCAGGACGTACCTGGCGTGATCGGCCGCATCGGCACCATCCTGGGTGAGGCTGGGCTGAATATCGCCAGCTTCGCGCTGGGCCGGGAAAAGCCTTTCCCGGCTGCGGACTCGGCTTCCGCCGAGGAGGGGGCGAAGACCGAACCCGGTCATGCCCTCGCCTTTGTCCAACTGGACACGCCCAGCGGCGGCGCAAAGCAGATTCAGAACGCACTTCACCAGGCGATCGCTACTCTGCGCCAGGTTCCGGCGATTGCCAGCGTTCGCACGGTAGACCTTGGCAAGTTGTAGACTTGACATGCTGCCTTCTTGACTCGGCAGCCGCAGAATCCAGGAATCCTCTCCGATGCCGAAGCCTTTTCGTTCGATCCGCCGCTCTCTTGCCTCTCCTCTTGCACTGGCGCTCGTCTTCCTTGCTGGATGCCACAAAGGTCCACAACAGGGAGTGGCCGCCACGGTGAATGGCAATCCCATCTTCGAAAGCGAGATAAGCAAAGCCTACCAGGCGCAACTGGCTTCCAATGCCCAGCAGCAGACGCCCACGCAGGATCAGGAGGACTCGCTCAAACTGAACATTCTGCATACGTTGATCGTTGAGGCGATCATCGATCAGAGGGCGGCCAAGCAGGGCCTGACTGCCACCGATGCCGAAGTGGACGCCAAGCTGGCCGAGATGAGGGCCCCTTACACCGAGGAGCAGTTCCAGGCCAAGCTGAAGGCGTCCAATCTTACTCTGGATGAGCTCCGTCGCGATGTTCGGCGCAGCATCACAGAGGACAAGCTGCTGAACAAAGAGATCAACTCTCGCATCAACGTCAGCGACGCTGATGTAACCAACTACTACAACACTCACAAGGCGGACTTCGATCTGATCGAACCCGCCTATCATCTCGCCCAGATCGAGGTCACCGACCAGGGGACCGGACAGGCGGGCAACCTGCAGAACAACAAGGCCGCCAACGATGCCGACGCGCTGAAGAAGATTCAGGCGATCAAGAATCGCATCGACTCTGGTGAGGACTTTGGTGAACTTGCCGCTAACTTCTCCGAGAACGCCCAAACCGCGCCCAACGGCGGCGATATGGGCTTCGTCACCGAGTCCCAGCTCAAGACCAATCCCACCATTTACATGGCTATCACCAAGCTGAGCTCCGGACAGACCACGGAGATTATTCCGCAGTTTGACGCCACGACCCACAAGCCGGTGGCGTACTTCATCTTCAAGCTGATCAGCAAGGACTCCGCCGGCCAGCGCGATCTCAACGACCCGCGGGTGCAACAGAGCATCCGTCAGCAGCTCCATGACAGCCGCGCCCAGCTCCTCAAGAGCGCCTACTTTGAGATCCTTACCGATCAAACCAAGGTAGAAAACTTCTTTGCGGAACAGGTCTTCAAACGGGATGCTCAGTAGGATTCGCATCGCTCGGCAAGGGCGGCAGAGGAGACTGGACGCATGAACTCAACCCGTCGCAGCCTTTGGGGCCTGTGCGGCTGCTTCGTCCTCTGCCCCTTGTTTGCCGGCTGCCGCCCGGCTCTGTCCCCGCCCATGCCGCTGAACCAGCTCAACGCGCAGCAAAGGCGCGGGTATCGGGATTTCCAGGTCTACTGTGCACAGTGCCACGACGATCGCGACTCGGACTCCCTGCACGGTCCACCGCTGTTGGGCGTATTCAAACAGCCCTACTTCCCCAGCGGAGCCCCAGCCAACGATGAGCGCCTGCGGATGACCCTCCAGGAGGGGCACGGCCTGATGCCGCCCATCAACATGAACTCGCAGCAGACCCAGGATCTGCTGGCTTATCTGCATACGCTGTAGACGCTAGACCATTTTCCCTGATGATGGGTGTACGGAAGCGGGCGTTCAGTGGCGTTTTCATTGAGGGAAACGCCCACAGGAGTCTTTCCCCTTGCTTACACCTTCAGGGAAAATGGTCTAGCCGGTCGAGCCGCTCCTCGGCTCGCCGAACCGGTAGACGCGGCATCGGAACTTAGCCTTATGAACCCAGCCGATCCCCAATCCGCGCAGTCTCTCTCCCGCAGCCAGGATCCTGATTCCGTCACGCGGGATGAGCCCACGAAGCCAACCCCGCCTTCGGCTGAGATTCCGGCTGCCCAGGATAGGGGCTTCGCTTCGCGTCATCTTCCGGGAACTCCCGCTGGAGAGCTGAAGGGCATGCTGCCCGGCATGGCCTTCATCGCACTGTACCTGCTGCTGCTGGCCGCGCTCAACGCCGTGGCGGCGTTGCGTGACGTCTACGGAGCCGGCTTGGCCCGTTATGGCATCTTCATCCTCTGCACGCTGATGGCGATTGGCGTCTTTGGATTCCTGCGCCTGCGGCGCTGGGGGTGGTCGCTGGTGACGGCCGGTTTTCTTCTACTGGCCGCCGGCGACTTCTACTTCTACTCCCGGAGGCACGTCGGATTCCTGCTCATCCGCGGCCTGTTCAGCATCCTCTTCTTCCTCTACCTGAGCCGTACCGAGGTCCGAGAGCGACTCCAGTAAGGGAGGAGGAAGCAGCTTTCCTGGCTCAACGTCTCCGGCCTACTTGCCGCTTGACCGGGGTGGGACGGTCTCCTGTTGAAGAAAGAGCCACTTCAGAGCGTTCCTGGGACGAATCCGCGCCCTGCCAAGAGCATCCGAGCGCTGGGGGATCTCTGCGGAGAGCGGTATTTCTTCGCTCTGCCGATTCCTCTGCGCCCGTAACCTGCGGCGAAGTTCGCGGCTGGGATAGGCATTGATCACCAGCGGCGAGAGCAGAATCGCAAGGGTGGCAAGCGCGAGGAGAAGATCGAACCACATGTAGGGGGTCATCGGCGAAGTAGCCGATGGGCTTTACTTTGGCCAGGATTGCCCCAAAAAAGGACAGATCACGGGACACCCCGAAGGGTTCGGATCCACTGGAGCCGGAGCCATCCGTTCCCCTTGTCCTGGGATCGACAACCGAGACCATCTACAATCTCTAGAGCAGGTGCAGGATCTGCAACTGGTGGAAGCCAAAGCGGTCATGATTCCTCTCACCGTCCAATCCGACAACCTGATCCAGATCGATCTCTCCCCGCGCAAGCCCGCGCCGAAGCCGGAGTGGCTAAAGGCTCGCGCCCCCATGGGCGAGACCTTTCACAACCTCAAGGTTCTGGCGCGCGAACTGAATCTGCACACGGTTTGCGAGAGCGCCCACTGCCCCAATATCGGCGAGTGTTGGAACCATAAGACAGCGACCTTCATGATGTTGGGGAACCTTTGCACCCGCCGCTGCGGCTTCTGCGCCGTGCCCAAAGGCAGGCCCGAACCGATTGACCTGGAGGAGCCAACCCGGGTAGCGCAGGCGGTGGCCACCCTTGGACTGGCCTACGCCGTGATCACCAGCGTGAACCGCGACGATGACAATCTGGGCGCCGCCCAGGCCTTTGTCAGCGTCATTCGGGAGATTCGCCGGCTCTCACCCGGCACACAGGTTGAGGTTCTCACTCCGGACTTCCAGGGTCTGCCCGAGGCCCGGCGCATGGTGGTGGCCGCGCGCCCGGAGATTCTGAACCACAATATAGAGACGGTGCCGCGGCTCTACCCGGTCGCCAAGTCCGGGGGCCGCTACCAGCGCAGCCTGGAGTTTCTGGCCGAGGCCAAACGCGAGGCCGGCAGTGTCTGCGGCGCGGCCTCCCAGGTAACCAAAACCGGAATTATTGTCGGACTGGGCGAAGAGATGCATGAGCTGCTCGGCGTCTTCCGCGATCTCGCCGACCGCCAGGTGGACATCCTCACCATCGGCCAGTACCTTCGTCCCAGCCGCGACCACCTCCCGATGTCCCGCTACTACACGCCGGAGGAGTTCGCCTTTCTCAAGCATGAGGCCCTGCAGATGGGCTTCCGCCACGTTGAGTCCGGCCCATTGGTGCGCAGCAGCTACCACGCCCATGAACAAGCTCAATCCACGCAGGCCGGTTTCTGAATTCTGAAGACCGGCTGAGCGTGCCTTTCCTCCGCGCGGGGTGACTTCTTCCCGCCTCCTTCGCCGCGCCGGCGTCCCACCCAGGCCAAAGGCTCTTCGAGATGAGCGCCAGCTTGCGCCGTCAGCTCTGGGCGATGGTCTGGTCTTCCAGTTGCAGCGCCAGACTCTCCCACTCCGCTGTGCGCGCCTCGTGTTTCTCTCGCAGCGCCTCCAGTTCGCGGGCCAGCTCCTGGGCCGCCGTAGCGGAGGTGAAGACGGCCTGATGCCGCTCACCGGCCTGGATCCTGGCCTCCATCTCCTGTAGCTCCGCCTCAATCGCGGAGAGCCGATCTTCAATCTGCTTCAGTTTGATGGGGTTCAGCCGCTTGACGCCGGATCGGGAGGCTGGACCGCCTTCTGCGCGAACTCCGGCCCCGTCGTCGCCGGCCTGGGTGGCCTCTGCCTCGGCGGCCGGAGCCGCTGCCTGCTTGACCGCCTTGAACATCCCAGAGGCCGCATCCACGCGGGCGTTGGTGACAGCATCGTAGGTGAGCATCCGCTCGGCGTCGGCGCTGTCGGCGGGTAGGCCGCCCTGTTTGCGGAAGACGTAGTCCTCGTAGTTGCCCGGGTAGATATGCACCCGCCGCTCTTCGACCTCGAAGACCCGGGTGGCCAGCCCATCGATGAAGTACCGATCGTGCGAGACGAAGATGACCGTGCCGGTGAACTTGCGAATCGCCTCCAGGAGCACATCCTTGGCGCGCATATCCAGATGGTTGGTGGGCTCATCGAGCAGCAGGAAGTTGGCCGGGCTCACCAGCATCTTGGCCATGGCGTAGCGGTTGCGCTCCCCGCCGCTCAGCACGCCCAGCTTCTTGAAGACGTCGTCGCCGGAGAAGAGAAAGCATCCCAGCAGCGAGCGCAGCGTCACCACATCCACCCTGGGATTGCCGGCCGAAATGTCGTCCAGCATCTGCGCGGAACCATCCAGCACCTTGTACTGGTCCTGGGCGAAGAAGTCGGGCAGCACGTTGTGGCCCAATCGGACGGTTCCAGCAGTGGGCGCCTCCTGACCGCTCAACATGCGGATCAGGGTGGACTTGCCGGCGCCGTTGGCTCCTACCAGGGCGATGCGGTCGCCGCGCTCGATGGTGAAGCTGACACCCTCCAGCACCACCTTCTCCCCGCCGGAGGGCGTTGGGTAGACCTTGGTGAGGTTGCTCACCTCGATCACCGTCCGTCCGCTGGCCGGGGGCTGCGGAAAGCTGAAGTGAATGGTAGCCTCTTCCTCCGGCACCTCGATCCGTTCGATTTTCTCCAGCTCTTTAATCCTCGACTGAACCTGCTTGGCTTTGGTCGCCTGATAGCGGAAGCGATTGATGAAGGTCTCCAGGGCCTCGATCCGCTCGCGCTGGTTCTTGTAGGCGTTCATGAGCAGCGTGCGACGCTCCTCCTTGAGCTGCAGGTACTTCTCATAGTTGCCGTGATAGACCTGCATGCGCTTGTTCCACACCTCCACGGTCTTGTTCACGGTCACATCCAGAAAGTAGCGGTCGTGCGAGATCAGCACATAGGCGTTCTCGTAGGTGTGCAGATACTCCTCGAGCCAGTTACGGCTTTCCAGATCCAGATGGTTGGTGGGCTCATCCAGCAGCAGCAGCGAGGGCTTTTGCAGCAGCAGCTTGGCCAGCGCAATGCGCATCTGCCAGCCGCCGGAGAACTCCTCGGTGCGCCGCTCCCAGTCTTCCTTGCCGAACCCCAGCCCGCCCAGCACGGCGCCCACCTGAGCGTCCAGGGTATAGATGTCATGGTGCAGGAGCAGGTCCGCGATCTCGGAGTAACGGTCGGCGGCCTCAGCATACTGGCGCGACTTCGGGTCGGCGTCGCTCAGGACGTGAGTGAGCCGCTCCTGTTCCTTCTCCATGGAGCGCAACTGGTCGAAGACGGAGAGACACTCCTCGAAGACGGTGCGTCCGGTCAGCGCCAGCCCATCCTGGGGAAGATACCCCAGCGTCATCCCCTTGATGTGCGTTCTCTGCCCGTAGTCCAGCGTCTCCAGCCCAGCCAGGATCTTCAGCAGCGTGGATTTGCCGGTCCCGTTGCCGCCCACCAGGCCGGTGCGTTCATTGGGCGTGATCAGCCAGTTCACGTCTTCGAAGAGGAGCTTATGGCCGTAGCGTTTGCCGGCCCCGGAGAGTTGAAGCATCCCTTCCATTCTCTCATCCGCAACTCGGGGCGCGCTGAGCCTTCTTCGGCTTGCTTCGGCTTGGAGCGCGTCGAACCCTCATGCGAGACTGAGGAGAAGCCTTCAAGGCGAAAGAGCGGAGCACGCAACTTGGCTGAGACGAACGCGAACGGGAGGGAAGGTGAAGCCGGATACGGCTCCGTGGGGGGAGACCAGCCAGGCTCGGGCGGTCATCAACCCTCCAGTCAACTCTCCAGTCAACCCTCCAGTCCGGCCCAGGCCTCCGGCCTAAGGCCGCCCTCCCGCCGCGGGCAGAATTCCCGCCGCGGGCGCTGGCTTCGCGCCATCGGCCTCAGCCTGGCCCTTATGCTCTTCGTTTTTTTTGCAGCCGCGGAGTATGTGGCCCGGCACCTTGGACCGCTGCTGCGTTCCAGCGTCGTCGCCACGCTCAGCCGGCGGTTCCACGCGCCGGTCGAGCTTGGATCGCTGCAGGCCTCCGTGGTGAAAGGATGGGGAGGAATTGAGGTGGAGGGGAGCGGACTGCGGGTGCTTGGCCCTGCGAGCTTTCCGGTTGACTCCGGCCAGCCTCTGCTGAGCCTCCGGCGCTTCCGGTTCCGCGCCTCGCTGACCACGCTGCTGCACCGTCACCTTGATCTGGCCGGGGTGAGCATCGATGGCTTGAATCTCCACCTTCCTCGGCACCGGGAGCCGGGCGGCGCGGGGAGTCCGCCGGGGCTCGCCGCGCCCAAGCCGCCAATCCGCATCACTCTGCACAGGATCGAGTGCCGGAACGCTACGCTCTCCTTTGCGCCCAGCGGGCCGGGGAAAGCCCCGCTGACCCTGCGCATCCAGAGTCTCAAGCTCACCGTACCGGAGGCGAGCGCGGGAGGACCGGGCAGGGCTCTGCTTTACGACGCACAGATCATCAACCCCAAGCCTGTCGGCGACATCCATGCTATCGGCCACTTCGGCCCCTGGAACCGCACTGATCCCCGCTCCACCCCCGTTGATGGACACTACACCTTTCGTAACGTAGACCTGGGCAGCATCAGGGGTATCGCCGGAACTCTATTCTCTGAGGGTGATTTCAACGGCCGGCTGGATCAGATTGAGGTAAACGGAGTTGCCCGCACGCCTGACTTCCGGCTCGACGTCAGCAGCCATCCGCTGCCCCTATCCACCACCTTCCATGCGTATGTGAATGCCACCGACGGCGACACCACGCTTACCTCCGTTCAGGCGCTGCTGCGGCACTCCCATTTCACCGCCCAGGGCAGCATCATGAATCTTCACGGCAAGGGCCATGACATTCACCTGGTGGCGCACATGCCCAACGGGCGAATCGAAGATGTTTTGAGTCTGACCACGAGAGCCGCCCAGCCCGCCATAGTTGGCACGGTGACGCTTGACGCCCGGATCCACATTCCGCCCGGCAAAGAGCGCGTCATCCAAAAGCTCGAAGCGGAGGGTACGATGAACCTCCATGATCTCCGGTTTACGAACGCCAAGTTGCAGGACCGTATCGACTCCTTGAGTCTGCGCGCCCAGGGCGAGCCGAGAGAGGCGGCTGCGGCGCAAGCCGGCAACGGCCAGCCTCAGGCCACGTCCCAGATGGCGGTCGAGTTCTCCTTCGATCAAGGAATGCTGGTGGTCCCTTCGCTGAACTATGTCGTCCCCGGGGGTACGGCGCAGCTCCACGGCGCTTATTTTCTGAATGCAGGCGCCTTCCAGTTTGTCGGCTTTGTCCGCACGCAGGCAAAGGCCTCGCAGATGGTCACCGGATGGAAGTCGGTTCTGCTGCTGTCCTTGAACTCGGTGTTCAAGGCGCCAGGGGCCGGCCTGCAACTTCCGGTCTCCATCAGCGGTGAACACAACACCGTTCGCTTTGGCCTGGATTCGCGCGGCGTTGACGAACCGGCGGCGCAGATCGCCGCCGGCCTGCGAGCGGCCTATCCTTCCCCGGCGGCCGGCTCTGTGAAGGACAGTCCGGGCTCCCATTCATAGGAAAAGATCGCTGGTTCCCATTTATCTCTCTGCGCCTGAGCCCGGTCCGAGGCCAGATGCAGGCTGAGGATCCATCCCCCACCCCCCTCGCCCTCGGCGTCCGACCCTGATAACGTTAGGAGACGATGGCAGTTCACCAGGAACCCATAGCGCAGGCGACGGCCGGAGCGGATTCTGCGCCGTCCTCCCCGGCCTCCGCACCTTCCCGAGCCTCCGCGCCTGCGCCGGTCTGGCTGCAGCGGATGAGCCTGGTGGTTCTGGTGCTGTTCTGCTTCTACATCGGCGCCTTGCTGGCTGTGCTCCCGTGGTCATCCCGCTACTGGGACCAGAACGGCTGGCTGCTCGCCCATCCTCGTCTGCAAGGCATCCTCAACACAGGCTGGGTTCGCGGCATCGTCTCCGGCATCGGTTTGCTCGATGTCTGGATCGGCGTCAGCGAGCTCCTTCACTACCGCGACTACCGTGGCTAACGAAAAGAGAATCGTGCATGTCTGGCAACCACGCTCCCAAGCCCGCTCCTGCTCCCCTGTCCTCCGCGCCTTTGGCCTACGAAAACCCCGAGTTTCTCAACTCCGCCGAAGGTCGAACCATCCGTTTGCTGGCTGAGTACAACGAACCGATGGCTCGTTTTCGCCGTGAGCGTATCCAGGACACCGTGGTCTTCTTCGGTTCAGCCCGCTTCCGCGCCCGGGACGTGGCCTTCCAGGAGCTCGAACTGCTGGAAAATACCGGATCCGTCACCCTTGCTCCTCCGGAAGAGCAACCCGCCCGCAGCGGGGAGAGTGAGGCTTCAGAGCTTCGCCACAAACGCGCCGAGGCGGCCGTGGAGATGGCCAATTATTATGAGGATGCCCGCACCCTGGCGCGTCTGATGACCCAATGGTCCAAGGGCCTTCCCGGCCGCCGTCACCGCTTCGTCATCACCTCGGGCGGCGGCCCAGGCATCATGGAGGCGGCCAATCGAGGAGCCTGGGAGGCAGGCGGCAAGACCATCGGGCTCAACATCATGCTGCCTTTTGAGCAGCAGCCGAATCCCTACATCACGCCTTCGCTCAACTTCAACTTTCATTACTTCTTCATGCGCAAGTTCTGGTTTGCCTATCTGGCCAAGGCGCTGGTCGTCTTTCCGGGCGGCTTCGGCACCCTGGATGAGATGTTCGAACTGCTCACGCTGGACCAGACCCAAAAGCTCTCCAAACCCATCACCATCGTCATCTATGGATCCAGCTATTGGAAGAAGGTCATCAACCTGGAGATGCTGGCCGACAAGGGAGCGATCGCCGTCAAAGATCTGGATCTTTTCCAGTTCGCGGACACTCCGGAGGAAGCCTTTGCCATCCTCAAGGACGGTCTGATCCGTAACCACCTCGAAGCGGAACACCCGCGCTCGGAGGCCCCGATCCCCGAGGAGCCAGAGGCCGACGCTCAGGAGATCCTCGGCCCCGATATCGCGCGGACGCGGTCCTTTCGGAGAGGAACGAACCACCCGGCGCGCGGATAGACCATTTTCCCTGAAGGTGTAAGCAAGGGGAACGACTCCTGTGGGCGTTTTCCTCAATGAAAACGCCACTGAACGCCCGCTTCCGTACACCCATCATCAGGGAAAATGGTCTAGA
>JAKART010000018.1 GCA_021819255.1 Acidobacteriota bacterium | reverse complement strand
AACGACTCCTGTGGGCGTTTTCCTCAATGAAAACGCCACTGAACGCCCGCTTCCGTACACCCATCATCAGGGAAAATGGTCTGGGTCTTGAACCGCGGACAGGAGACAGTAGATAGTAGGAAGTAAGGGGGGACCAGAGTGATTCTTTGGTTTGTGTTGTTGGGGACTACGGCAGGGCTGCGATCCATGACAGCCATGGCGGTCATCTGCTGGTTCGCGTGGCTGCGCCTGCTGCCTCAGTCGGGATGGGCGCTCTGGGTGGGCAGTCTGGCGACGGTGATCTTCTTCACGCTGGCTGCACTGGGTGAGTATGCGGGAGACACCTTGCCGCAGGCGCCCAAGCGCACGGCGCCGCTGGGTCTGACGGCGCGCTTTGTGCTGGGGGCGATGGCGGGGGCTCTGGCCGCGCGCGCAGTCTTTGAGCCGGTTGCGGGCGGAGTTGTTTTTGGCCTGATCGGAGCCGGCATCGGAGCTTTTGGCGGCTACCGTGTGCGGATGTTCTGGGCCAAGGCGTTGGGCAGAGATCTGCCGGTGGCGCTGCTGGAGTCCGCAGTCGCTCTGGGGCTGGCGGTATTCGGATGCTGGCAGTTGCACCAGTCCCTGCTGAGCATCCTGTCGTCGCTGCCGCAGGCCGGCCAGTAGGACGCTGGTTTCTCGGCGCGGCCACTTCGCAGTGCGGCGGCGCAAGGGAGCCAGCCGGGCAGTCAGCCCCGGCTGGCCAAAGCGATGCGAGGAATCTGGGCGTAATCGTTCTGGATGCGCAGATCCGTCCAGGGTCTGTTGGATGGCTTTTCGAACAATCTGCGAATGGGATCGCTCTGCCCATAGCCGATCTCCAGAGCCAGCAAACCGCCCGGTTTCAGAGCCTGGTGAGCCGCAGGAATCAGGCGCTGATAGATCTCCAAACCGGACGGACCGGCGAAGAGAGCCGTATGCGGCTCATGCTCCAGAACCTCTTCCGGCATGGTGGCTGCTTCGTAGATCGAGACATAGGGCGGGTTGGAGACGATGACGTCAAAGGGCGGCGCTGCGGCGAAGTGCGGCGCGCCAAGCAGGTCGGATTGGAGAAACAGAATTCGATCCGCCAGCCCCAGCCGCCCGGCGTTGTGCTCGGCGATCGAAAGAGGCTTGGGGTAAAGGTCCGTCGCGGTGATCGCCGCCGCCGGAAGATGAGTGGCCAGCGCGATGGCAATCGCGCCGGTTCCGGTTCCAACGTCCAGGATGCGCAGCGGTTGCCGCGGCAAGCGCAGATCGGGCCGGCCGGCAATCCACTTGAGCACGGCTTCCACCAGGAGCTCCGTCTCAGGACGGGGGATCAGCGTGTCGCGGGTGACGCGCAGGTTGATGCCGAAGAACTCCTGCGCCCCAGTGAGGTACTGGATGGGTTCGCAAGCGGCGCGGCGCATCACCAGAGAGCGGTAGGAGCGTTGTAGCGTGGCGGAGAGCTCCGTCTCCGCGTGCGCGATCAGCCAGGGACGGTCCCGGAAGAGGAGATGCGCCAGCAGCGTCTCAGCCTCGCGGCGAGGGATGGAGATGGAGGCTTCGGCCAGGGCTTCACGAAGAGTCATAGGGGCGGAGTCATAGGGGCGGAGTCATAGGGGCGGGGTCATAAGGGCGGGGTCATAAGGGCGAAGTGATAGAGGCTGGATCAGGAAAGCGAAGGTCCTGCAGGCTGGGTTCCACAACCGAGGGTAGCGCCGGCTCTGCCGGTGATTGCGGAGATTGGATCTCCGTGGGAGAGTTTGTCCCTGGAAGGCCCCGCTGCCGGAGTGAGCAGAGGCACTCCTTCGCAGAAAGACTGACTCCAGAGGGTCAGGAAAACTTCGAACTCCAGCATAGACGTTTTGGGTTGGCCGGTGTTGTGTCCAGGTGAAGTTGCGGCTTCTGACCGGGTGGGTGAAGATTTTGCATCCCGTTGGGCGCGGCTTTGCGTATAGGGAGGTGAGAGCGCGGATGGCGATGGATGCCCGGGAGTTTCGCAGCGTGGTGGAGACGCACCAGCGGATGGTGTTCTCGCTGGCGCTGCGGGTTACGGGCGAGTACGGGACCGCCGAGGAGGTGGCGCAGGATGCGTTTCTGGAGCTGTATCGCCGGCTGGGAGCAGCGCAGACCCCTCTGGAGAGCGAAGATCACGTGCGCTTCTGGCTGCGGCGGGTGACGGTGCATCGGGCGCTGGATGCGCTGCGGCGACGGTCGGTGCGGCTGGAGTCGGTGGCGCAGGAGTGGGTGGAGGAGCAGCACGGCATGGAGGGAGCAGCGCCGGGAGGCGGCACGCCGTCCGGCCCGGAGCTGAACGCAGCCTTGATAGCCCGGCTGGAGGATCTGCTGCAGACTCTGCCGGAGGCGATGAGGGTGGCCGTGGTGCTGCGCTACCAGGAGGAGATGACTCCCGATGAGATCGCCGACCTGCTGGGCCAGCCTTTGGCGACCGTCAAGAGCCATCTGAAGCGCGGCCTTCAGTTGCTGAGGCGCAAGGCCGGGGTGACGTTGAAGGAGTATGTGCGATGAGGGAACAGGACGAGCGGGAGCCGATGGGCGAGTTTGAGCAGGCCTTGCAAAAAGCGATGCGGCGGGTGAACGCGCCGGAGACGCTGGCAGCCTTTCTGGCCACGGCGGCAGAGGCGGAGGAGCACCGGCAACGGAGCGGGAGCGGTTGGTTGCGGCCGAACCGCGGTGGGGTGGTCTACGTTCCGCCAAAGCCGCGGCGCTGGGCGGTTGGGGCGCTGGCGGCGGCGCTGCTGCTGGCTGTCCTGGGGACTGGTGCGTGGCGTCTGCAGCGGGAGCGAGCCCGGCAGATCGCCCTGGCCAATCAGCAGTTCACGGCGGCGGTGCGGGTGACGGATGAGGCTCTGCAGCAGACGCGGGAACAGTTGCAGCGGACAGGCTTGAATCTGGCTCAGTAGGGCTGGCGAGGGCTATGCACGGCAGAGCCGGGAGGGATTGGTTCAGTACAGCGAAGAACGGAAGGAGACGGAGATGAGCGGGAGACGAGTTTGGAGCGGATTGGCAGGGATGGGTATGGTGGGGATTCTGGCTGTGGTGGCGGCTGCGCAGAGGTACACTCCGGCGATGCCGGCGCAGGGCCAGGCAGGAGACCAGGTGGGGGCGCGGGTCGTCACCATCGGCGATCCCCAGGGAAAGGATGACCTGTTTGCGGGCACGGAGAAGTTTGCCAAGGGCGCAAGCGACGTCACCAGCGTCGACCTGGGCCCGCAGATGCTCGGGCTGGTCAGCGGCAACAGCGGCGGCGCGGTGGCCAGAAAGATGCACTTCATGGTGGTGCGCAGCTACAAGTATCCGAGGCCGGGGATGTACAACATGGCGGATGTCGATGCCTACCGTCAAAAGCTGCAGTCGGGGAACTGGAACTGCTTTGTCCATACCTACGAGAGCAAGAGTCAGTCGTCGACGGACATCTGCAACCGGACGCTGCCCGGAAAGGGAGGCCGCGAGATGGTGATCATGACGGTAGAGCCGAGGGAACTGACCTTCATCCATATGAGCGGAGAGGGATCGCTGGCGGGGTTGGGAGCTCTGGGAGCGCTGGGAGGTCTTGGCGGAATCACAGGCCAGACTCCCCAGCCGCCGACGCCACCGCCTCCGCCGCATCCTTGAAGCTGGGATGCGCTGGAACTCCTTGCACGGGTCAGAAGTTCGCTGCGTCTGCCGGACCCGATGCACGCAGGACTCCTGCGGGACGGCTGGCATTGCAGAGCCACCACCGCTCCGGGGCCGACTCGGGCCGGGCAACATCTCGCCCCTCATCCGGCCAGTTCCGCAAAGATTCGGCGTCTCGGGCGACTATGCAGGGGCGGGGGTGAGTGCGCGCATCTCGGGAGCGGCAGATGGTTCGGCGGAGAGCCGGACCACGCTCAGCACGGTAATGTCGTCTTCCTGGCCGAAGAGCCGGGCGGTCGCTGCGATCTCTACGGCGGGCTGCACCGCTATGGCTGCCGCGCGCTCGAACCCGAACAGCTCTCCGTTGGCCACGGCGAGCCTCCACCACTCCATCGATGATCAGCGTCAGCCCGCCGCCGGGTCTGAGGTGGAAGACGGTCTGCTCGTAGCTGGAGGCCGCGCTCAACCCCGGCGGAAGTCCGTTGGCCACGGCGATCTCCAGCCCGTTTCGATAGGGAACCGTTGCGGCGTCGCCGCTGCGGCGAAGAGACAGCGTCCTTCTACAATGAGGGGCGATGTCTCCTTTTTTCAAGATCGCCGCCGGCAGCACGGCGGGCGGACGGCGGGCGGAGCTGGCGCTGCCCCATGGCACGGTGCAGACGCCGGTATTCATGCCGGTGGGCACCGCGGCCACGGTGAAGGCTGTGGAGCAGAGCGCGCTGGAGCACCTGAACGCCGAGATCATCCTGGCCAACACCTACCATCTCTATCTGCGCCCCGGCCATGAGCTGATTCAGCGGCTGGGCGGAGTGCATCGATTCATGAGCTGGGATCGACCCATGCTGACCGACTCCGGCGGCTTTCAGGTCTTCTCCCTGGCCAAGCTGCGAAAGATCTCGCCGGACGGCGTGGAGTTTCGCTCTCACCTGGATGGCAGCCGCCATTTTTTCTCTCCCGAGCACTCCATGGCTGTGCAGATTGCGCTGGGAGCGGACGTGATGATGGTCTTTGACGAGTGCGTCGAGACGCCGGCGAGCTGGGAGCGGACCCGGGACTCCATGGCCCTGACCCACGCCTGGGCCGAGCGCTCGAAGAGGTATTGGATGGAGCATCGGCAGGAGACGCCCTGGGCGCAGCCCGGTCTTCCCGGCGAGGGCAGGCACCAGGCCCTGTTCGGGATTGTGCAGGGCGGGATGTATGCCGACCTGCGCCGCGAGAGCGCGCTGCGGCTGGTGGAGATGGATCTGCCCGGCTATGCCATCGGCGGGCTGGCCGTGGGTGAGCCGCGCGAGGTCACCCGGGAGATGATCGCCCGGACGCTCGAACATCTGCCCGTGGACAAGCCGCGCTATGTGATGGGCGTGGGGTATCCCGATGAGATTGAAGAGTACGCGCGCATGGGCGTGGATATGATGGATTGCGTTCTGCCCACCCGCGCCGGCCGGCATGGGCTGGTCTTTGTGCGTGAGGATCCGCGGGATCGCAGCAGCGCAGTGCGGCGAGTGAACGTGAAGAAGCTGGAGAACGCCGAAGATCAGCGGCCGCTGGATGAGGGCTGCGGCTGCATGGTCTGCCGCAGGTACACCCGCGCCTATCTGCGCCACTTGTTCTCCAGCGGGGAGCCGCTAGGGGCAACGCTGAACTCGGTGCACAACCTGGCGTTCTATCTGGAGACCATGGAGCGGGTGCGATCCTGCGCGGACGGCGAGCGGCTTCGCGTGGCGGAGTAAAGCGTGGTGGGCTCCGCGATGCTTCGGGGTGAATGCGGGGATTGGAGGGCCCGGTTGCGGCGTTGCTGCTTCCGGATCTCGGTAGAGATTGAGTTTGGCAAGACGTTGCCGTGCATCGAGAGGATGGCCTGCGCCGGTCGTGGCGCGGGTGCATACTGGCCATACAGAAGGGGAAGAGCGGGATGGCGGCGTTGCGGCTGCAGGACATTTTGACGTTGCAGAAGAGGCGATGGGCGCGGATGGTCTGCGTTGTTGCGCTGCTGCTGCTGCAGGCGCTGCAACTGGTGCATGTCGCCCGCGCGACCTCCTCGAGCTGGGATGAGCCGCATCATCTGCTGGACGGCTACACCATCTGGAAGTTCGATGATTATCGTCTGAACCCCGAGGTTCCTCCGCTGATCAAGCTGACCGCGGCATTGCCTCTGCTGGGGATGCGTCTCACCGTGCCGCCGAATCTGGGGCGAGAGGATCCGACCGAGGCGTTTCTGGATGGCAAGGCCTTTGTCTTTGGCAACGGCGGCGACCGCGTGCTCTTCCCCGCGCGGATGGCGGCGATGAGTTACGCCCTGGCGCTGGGCCTGCTGATCTATCTGTTTGCCGAAGAGATGTTCGGGTTTGTGGCCGGGATCTTTGCGTTGGCGATGTTTGTCTTCGACCCCAACTTTCTGGCTCACGGAGCGATGGTCACCACCGATGTGGGAGCGGCGTGCTGCTTCCTGGCTTCGGTGTACAGCTTTTACCGTTACTGCCGGAGACCGGGATGGCTGCGGCTGGGAGTGGCGGGAGTGGCGCTGGGGCTGACGCTCTCGGCCAAGTACACGGGGATCTTTCTGCTGCCGATCCTGGCCCTGATCGTGTTGTTGGAGGCGGTGCTGGCAGCGGCGCGGAGACCGGCTGCGCTCCAGGAGCAGGGATCGGAGGCCGCCGGGCAGGGCGCGTTCTCCCGAATCTGGAGTGTGTTGTGGCGCAGATCAGAGGCGCTGCTGGCGATGGGATTGATCGCCTGGGCGGTGGTGTGGAGCTTCTATGGCTTCCGCTACCGGGCGGCTCCCGCAGGCAAGGACCTGAATCCGCCGCTGGCCGAGTACCTGACCCAGATGCGGGATCAGCGCGATGCCCGCATGCTGGGGTTGCTGGCTCACGACAAGCTGCTGCCGGAGGGGTATCTGTGGGGTTTGGAGAACACCAAACAGATCGCCTACGACGACACCAGCTACTTCTGGGGCAAGGTGTATCCGCACGGCAACTGGGAGTACTTTCCGGTGGCGTTGCTGATCAAGTCTGCGCTGCCGTTTTTGATGCTGCTGGGTCTGACGCCGCTGGCGTGGCGCTGGGGTCGAAGGCGGATCCTTGCGGCGCCGGCGGAGGTTGGAGGCGAAGCCGGCGCTGGATCTGAAGTCGAATTTGCGGCCCGGGATCTGATCTTTCTGCTCTCGCCGATCGCCGTGTACCTGGCGATCTCGATGAGCGCGAACATGGACATCGGCATACGCCATATGCTGCCGGTGTATGCGTTCCTGTATGTGCTGGTGGGCGGCACGGCGATGCTTTTGCTGCGCTGGGATCTGCGCTGGGCCGGGGTGCTCGCTGTGTTGCTGGCCTGGCAGGTTGTCACCTCGGTGCAGGTATCGCCGGCCTACATGGCGTACGGCAATCGCGCCTGGGGTGGGCCGGACAAGGTGGATCGCTATCTGGGCGACGCAAATACGGATTGGGGCCAGCAGTTGAAGGCGGTGAAAGCTTATCTGGACCAGAGGCACATCACCGACTGCTGGTTTGTGTACTTTCCGGATGGCTCGATCGACCCGATGGATTATGGGATTCCCTGCCGTCGGCTACCGACGGCCAACCTTCTCTGGTGGCTCGATCTGCCCGTGCAGGTGCCTCCGGTGATCAGCGGCACGGTGCTGATCAGCGCCTCCGATCTGGAGGGAATCGAATTTGGCGACGGCAAGCTGAATCCTTATGGACAGTTCTGGAAGATCAAGCCGTTGGCAGTGATTCAGCATGGTGTCTATGTCTACCAGGGTACGTTCAGGATTCCGCTGGCCGCGGCGCTGGCGGAGGCCCAGGAGGCGGAGGACCTGAGCGACGATGGCCAGTGGGCACCGGCCCTGGCCAAGGCCGAGGACGCCGCGCGGCTGGCGCCGGATTCGGGCCAGGTAGCGGACACGCTGGGCGATGTGCTGGCTGCCGACGGACAGAAGGCCGCCGCGCTAGCCGAGTATCAAAGGGCGCTGCAGCTTCGCCAGAGCGTTCGGCCGGACTTGCAGGTAGAGGATATTGCGCAACTGAAGGGGAAGATCGCGCAGGCCCAAGGCTCCGCCGGGGCTCTGCCGGCTCCCGGTAGATGAGCCGCCGCCAACCTGGTTCCTGGCCGCCTTCTGCAGCAGGCGGCGTTCATGCTAGACCATTTTCCCTGAAGGTGTAAGCAAGGGGAACGACTCCTGTGGGCGTTTTCCTCAATGAAAACGCCACGGAACGCCCGCTTCCGTACACCCATCATCAGGGAAAATGGTCTAATAGGCGGCGATGCCGGTGACGCTCTGGCCGATAATCAGGGTGTGGATGTCCTGGGTGCCCTCGTAAGTCTTCACGGATTCCAGGTTCATCATGTGGCGCATGATTGGGTAGTCGTCGGCGATGCCGTTGGCGCCCAGGATCTCGCGCGAGAGCCGGGCGCACTCCAGGGCCATCCAGACGTTGTTGCGCTTGGCCATGGAGATGTGCTGGAAGCCGGCCTTGCCCTGGTCCTTGAGACGGCCAACCTGCAGGGCGAGGAGCTGGGCCTTGGTGATCTCGGTGATCATCCAGGCCAGCTTTTCCTGCACCAGTTGGTGGCCGGCAATGGGCTGGTTGCGGAACTGCTTGCGCTGGCCGGCGTACTGTAGCGCGGTGTCATAACAGGCCATGGCGGCGCCGATGGCGCCCCAGGCGATGCCATAGCGCGCCTGGCTGAGGCACTCCAGAGGCGACTTGAGGCCATCGCTCCCGGGCAGCAGGTTGGCCGCAGGAATGCGGACGTTCTGCAGTGAGAGGCCGGAGGTGACCGAGGCGCGCAGCGACCACTTGCCATGCACGTCCTGCGCGGAGAAGCCGGGGCGATCGGTCTCCACCAGAAAGCCGCGGATGCGCGGCTCTCTCTCCGTCGAGGGATCTTCCAGTTTGGCCCAGATCACGGCCACGTCGGCGATGCTGCCGGAGGTGATCCACATCTTCTCGCCGTTCAGGATGTACTCATCTGCCTGCATGCGCGCCCGCGTGCGCATCCCGCCGGGATTGGAGCCGAAGTCCGGCTCGGTGAGACCGAAGCAACCCACCTTCTCTCCCGTAGCCAGTTGGGGCAGCCACTTCGCTTTCTGCTCTGCGGAACCAAAGGCTTGAATGGGAAACATCACCAGGCCGGATTGAACGCTGGCGAAGCTGCGGATGCCGGAGTCGCCCCGCTCCAGCTCCTGATAGAGCAGGCCCGCCTCGACGTTGTTCATGCCGGCGCAGCCGTAGTCCGGCAGGGTGGCGCCAAAGAAGCCAAGTTCACCCATGGGCCGGATGAGATCGCGGGGAAAACGGCCCTCCCGGTTGCAGGACTCGATGATGGGAATGACGCGATCTTCGACGAAGGCGCGCGTGTTGCTGCGAACCAGAAGCTCATCTTCCGAAAGCAGAGAGTCCAAGGAGATAAAGTCAACACCCTGAAACTGGAATGCCATAGCCCAGCCATTGTAGACCAGGAGACCCCTCCGGTGAGCCGCGGGTCTTTTTGCAGTAGCTGGGCGTGACGGTCTTTCTGAGGCCAGGCGACCTGCACCGGCCTTTGAGGAGGCTTGCCCCGCGTCCGCGCCGCAGGAGATCCTCAGGTCGTCGCACAACCCAGGCGCGCTGCCAGCGGATGGCCAGTCAAAACGCTAAAATAAATGTAGCCCATTCAAGGCATGAGGAACTCATCCATGACCACATCCACGCAACTCCATTCGGCGCTGGAGGAGGCCGCGCACAACGCCGGCTTGAACCTGACGCCAGCAGGGACGGGCACAGACTTTACCGGCGCGCCCACGGCGCGCTTCCTCCTGACGCCGGCCGGCAGCGCCGCTCCCGGTCCCGGCGCCACCGCGGAGGGGCTGCTTGAACTCAGCCAGGGTTTTGACGCCGCGGATTCAAAGTTCGTCGCGCCGCTGGCCGCCTACTTCCAGGAGACGGCCCAGCGGATGCGCAATCCACGCCCAGAGGTTCACCTGACCCTGCACGGCCTGCCGATCAGTTTTGGCCACTTCGGATGGCCCTTTCATAGCTCAACATCTGGAGCCGATACCTTCATCGTGCATGGAAAGATCAAGCTGGAAGATGGGCGGGGCAGCAAGCTGCACGCCGAGGTCTCCGCATCCATGACGCAGACCTTCGCCTCCGTTCTCGTGGCGATGGAGCAGCCCTTTGCCGAAGGGGTGATCTACAACGCCGTGCGCAAGACCCTGGATCAGGGCCAACTGGAGCTGGTTCAGTCCGGCAACCGCCAGCCGGTGCCGGTGACCACGCGTTATTACTCGATGAAGCAGCAGGTCTTCGTCTTCAATGACACCACCGAGCAACAGCGCCACGACTATCTCTCGGCCAAGGTCTTCTGGCTCTCGCATGTTCTAGGAGGCGGCGCCGCGGTCTGGCTCACCGATCCCCGCGACGCGCAGTATCTCAACTGCAGCGTTGCCGATCTCAAGCGCACGGCGCAGGCTCTCTCCGGCGAAGGCCATCTGCTTCTGGACGGCGGCGGCGATTGGGCCACGGCGGGCGAACGTCTGCGCGGTCAAGAAGAGTTCTACCGCACTCAGTTGGACGAGGCCCTGGCCTTTATCAAGCCCAGCTTCAATGAGGCCATGCGCCACGGGCACACCAACATGTAAACGCGCGGACGCGAAGGCTCCGAATGGAGGGATCACGTCCCGCCGGGAACGGATCGTACCCCCTTTCGCATGCGCCGGGCTGCCAAAGCCCCGTCGCCGGAGGCGCCCGGCGGACTTGGCCCAGCGGACTTGGCCCGGCGATGCGCAGGTCAGGCGTGGGAAAGCTCCATCTCCAACTGCACAAAGGCATCCCAGGCACTGTCTTCCACGGCCACGCCCCGCAGCAGGCTCTCTTCACGGGTGCGCAGGGTTCCTTCGCCGGGATAACGGACCGGTTCGCCGGAATGGATTGGCTTGGCGGCGTGCAGGGCGTCAATGGAGCGCTGCGCAACACCGGCTCCCTGAGCGAAGCGGCTTAGCTCTTCAATGGTCTCCACAAAGGCCGGAGCGATGGCCAGAAAGACCTGAGACTGCCCTACCTCCTGGAGCGGATCTGGAGAAAGGTCGTGGGTTGCCAGGCCTCCGCTCAGCATAGCCGCCAGCACATCCAGCACAAAGGCCAGGCCCGAGCCCTTCCAGTAGCCGATGGGCAGGGCGCGCTGGGAGCGTTCGATAGCAGCCGCATCCGTCGTCAGCCGGCCGTACTCGTTGTAGCCCCCTGGAACCGGCAGAGGCTCGCCGCGGGCTCGGTAGGAGGCCAACGTCCCGTAAGAGAACTGGCTCATGGCCATATCCAGCACGATGGGAGCGGAATGTCCTTGACCTTCCCCGGATGAAAGAACGCGGCGCGGGATGCCAATGACCAGCGGATTGTTGCCCAAGGCGGCGCCGCCCGCTCCCCATGGCGGCATGTTGGGTAAGGTATTGGACCAGCAAAGCGCAGCGAAGCCCGCGTCCGCCGCCTGCCATCCATAGGTTCCACCGCGCATCCAATGCGAGGTGTCGGCCAGGGCCACGCAACCGAGTCCATGCTCCCGGGCAAGCTCCATAGCGCGCTGCATGGCGGAGTAGGCTGCCAGATTCCCGGGACCGCGCCTTCCTGTCCAACGCTCGAGGGCTCCGAAGCCTGCCACCTTCTCCGGTCCGGCACGGGGATCGATCAGCCCGCTTTTGACCCACTGCGCAAAGCGCGGAAGCCGCGCGATGCCGTGCGTCCGCACGCCGTCGCGATCCGTCTCCGCGATCAGTCTTGCCCCAAGGGCGGCGCGAGCCGGGGCAACCCCCAGCGCCAGCAGAACCAGCTCCATTCGCCCTTGCAGTTCTGCAAACTCTACACGCCTCATAGGTTACCCTGCTCCCCATGCGCCGTCTTGGCAATCAGTCTACACATCCGAGCTACACTCGTCAGCAGATGCGCAAGGAAAATCAGTTGATTCTCACGGCGAGGCGCCTGCTTTGAAATCTCCCTTTCTTCTATCCCTGGCCGGCCTGCTGAGCCTTGCTCCGTTGGCCGTTGCCTCCGCGGCCCCATCCGGCTCCGCAAGTTCCCCCTCCCAAACAACCGTGCCGGTGCTGATGCTCTCCGATATTCATCTGGATCCGTTTCACGATCCGGCTAAATTTGCCCGGCTTCGCTCCACGCCTGCCAGCGGCTGGGCTGCCATCCTTTCTGCCCCTGCCTCGCCGGACCAGGCCGCGGCGTTTGCCAGGCTCCAGGCCACCTGCCACGCCAGAGGCATGGATACGCCGCCGGCGCTGCTGGCCTCCAGCCTGCGCGGCGAAGAGGCGCAGCAGCCAGATCCGCTGTTTGTTACCGTTTCCGGCGATCTTCTGGCTCACCAGTTCGATTGCCGCTTCCACGCTCTGGCTCCTGATGCTGGAGCCGCCGAACTCTCCTCCTTCGCCGCGCGTACGGTAGCTTTCATCGCATTGCAGTTGCGCGCCGCCTTCCCGCACTCTCCCATCTACTTCGCTCTGGGAAACAACGACTCCGGCTGCCATGATTACAGGGAGGACCCAGGCAGCGCCTTTCTCCAAGCTGCTGCCCAGAGCTTTGCCGCCACGGTTCTCTCTGCGGCGAACCATTCGGCCATCCTGCAAACCTATCCCCAAATGGGAGACGTGAGCCTGACGCTGCCGGCCCCGATGCAAGCCGCCCGGCTCATCATTTTGCAGGATCTGTTCCAGTCCGGCCACTACTCCCCGTGCGATGGGGCGGTCAAGACGGAGGCTGCGGAAGAGCAGATTCACTGGCTCCGCGCCCAGCTTCAGTCCGCCCGTGCGGCGCATCAACAGGTCTGGATCATGGCCCATATTCCACCGGGCATCGAGGTCTACCGCACCTTGGCTACCGCCCGCAACGTTTGCGCCGGCCAGAAACCGGAGAAGTTCCTTCGCTCTGCGGATCTGGCGCAGGCCATCGAAGCCTATCCCGATGTGATTCGTCTTGCGCTCTTTGGCCATACCCACATGGACGAATTTCGCGTATTCAGAGGCTATGGCGGCAGGGGCGCCGCAACCATCGTCCCCGCAAAGCTTGTTCCCTCCATCTCCCCGGTTGACGGCAACCATCCTGCCTTCACCCTCGCCCAGGTGGATCCGAAGACCGCCGTGCTGACGGACTATACGGTCTATGTCGCCAGCAACAAGACGGGGGAACAGACGATCTGGAGCAGGGAGTACAGCTACTCCGCCACCTATCACCTTGCGAGTCTCTCCGGCCGCGCGCTGGCGCAACTCACCAGCACGTTTCTCGCCGACCCCACGGGCCAAAGCCAGGCCAGCCACTCCTATCAGAGCTACTTTTACCCTGGGGCGCTGAGCAGCGGCACGACCCGGATCAGCGAGCCAGGGGCACTCTCGAAGGCGAAAGAGATCCGGACGCTGGAGGCTATCGCCTGGCCTCTGTACGCCTGCGCCATGGCCAACCCGGGAGCGGCGAGCTTCCGCGACTGCGTCTGCCGGGCAACCCCAGTGCCCGGCCCGGCAGCGCCAGAGCGGGGAACTGCCCCGCCAGACCCGAGACCCGGCTCGCCGGGCCGCTGAACGACCTCGCTCGACTGCAGAGAGGTGAGGCCACGAGCGAGCGATGCATCCAAAGCGAGCGCTTGGAGAACGCTGTGGACCGGGAATGGAGACATGGCGGCATGAAGTCTCAAGGCGCCGGCGCTCGGGAGCAAGGGTCTTTTGCACGAAGATCTTCTGCGCTTCCGGTAGAGGCGGGGGATGCGGTAACCGCGCAGGAGGATCGACCGAGGAGGCTTAGGATTTGACTTTCGTTGGCGTCAGATTCGAGGATGAAACTCCCGGGGGTGATCAAGATCACTGTCGGGGGTTCGAGCGACGCGGTCAACTTGACTTTTCCTGTTCGGCGAGGGAACAAAGGGATGAATGAGACGCTGCAATCCGCTACGGCAGGAGGGAGGTTGCGCGCGGCCGTCGAGGCAGAACACCCCTTGCAATTAGAGATC
>JAKART010000017.1:5090-13592 GCA_021819255.1 Acidobacteriota bacterium | reverse complement strand
GATCTCGGGTCTGGTAACCGGGCGGGCGGACAGGCGTGCGCAGAGGCAGGCAAGAGCCCCTGCGCATGCCCGGCTCGTCTTTCTGCGCACCAAAGAGGCCGGAGGCGAGAATGGAACCTGTGTCCTCCTTCGGAAAGCATCGCGCTCTCGGCTTCCTGGCTGCATTTTTCGCCAGTTGCTTCTGGGGTTGCGGCTTCTTCCTGGGCAAGATCGCTCTGGGTGAGATGAACTTCGGCGCCATGGTCCTCTACCGATTCGTCTTTGCAACCCTCGGCCTTCTTCCCCTCCTGCTCGCTCACCGCCCGCGGTTCAACGCTGCCGAATGGCGGATGCTTCTGTTTGCGGCCCTGCTCGGGGTTCCCCTCCAATTCCTCATCCAGTTCAAGGGCCTGTCGCTCACCACAGTCTCGCACGCTGCGCTTATGGTGGGCGCGATGCCGGTGATCCTCGCGGTCGGCGCTACACTTTTTGCCAGGGAACACCTCAGTGGAGTGGGCTGGGCCGCTCTGGCCGCCTCCACACTTGGCGCGGCTCTGGTCGTCCTCGGCGGATCTCATTCGCAGGTTCCCGCTGGCCCGTCTTCCCTGTCCGGAGCCGATTCCACGCTGGGCGGTGACCTTCTGGTGCTCCTCTCTCTCTTTATCGCCCTGTTCTGGATCCTCTTCAACAAACGTCTTATGGAACAGCATAACCATGCGGCTGTAACCGCCTACGGAATAGCTGCGGGCACCCTGATGCTTCTCCTTTATGTGCCCCTGGCTTACGGAACTCCACCGTGGCACGGCGTCTCGTTCAAAGCCTGGGCCGCGCTGGCCGCCAGCGGCTTGCTGTGCACCGCCGCCACCACCCTGCTATGGAACTGGGGAATGACCCAGGTTCCGGCTTCGCAAGCCGGAGTTCTGCTCAATATGGAACCCTTGATCGGCTCTGTTCTGGGCGTCTTCGTTCTCCACGAGCGTCTGGGCTCTTTCGCCTGGCTGGGTGGAGCCTTGATTCTCTGTGCCGCCGTTACGCTCACTGTGCGGGCCAAAACGCCGGTGGAAGACCCCGCCATGGTCTGATCCGGCATTCCTCCCGCCGCGAAGGATTGCCTTCTTACTTCAGAAATGCCTTTGCGGATGGCGGCTGGGGTGGGGAGCGGAGCTCGCGCGCGGTGCGGTAGAGCTTCCACAGGGCGAAGATCAGAGAGACTCCCAGCAGGGACCAGACGGCGATCAGGATGGAATCGGCCCAGCGGTCGTTGAAGCGCGACCACAGGTGGAGAATGCGGCTTCCATAGCGAATCCCGAGCCAGGCGGCGATTCCGTGGCGCAGAAACCGGCTCAGGGTGAAGGACCACATGAACTCCCGGCGGGACATGTGGACTGCACCGGCGGCCAGGATGAAGGGCCAGAGCGGCATGGGTGGGGGAAGGATGGCGGGCAGAGCGACGGTGAGGATCGGATGGCTCTCCATCCAGAAGGTAATCCTGCTGAGCGTTTGCGGGGAGATGTGTCTGCGCAGGAAGGCCATGCCTCCCACCGAGCCCGCGGTGTGAGAGATGAGGCCGCCGGTAGCCGAGCCCAGCGTGGCGATGGCGACTACAGAGAAAGGATTCATGTGGGCGGCGACGTACAGGATAATGAGAATATCGGCCACGCCCGGCACCGGCAATGGAACAAACGTGCTGTTGACCACGGCGATCAGGAAGAGGCCGGCCAGGCCCAGACTGGAGAAGAAGTCCAGAGCCGCGCCGCGATGGAAGGAACCTTTGGCGATCTGCGCAGCCCCGGCTGCGGTGTGGGAACAAGCCATCAAGGCCGCCGGGGAGAGGAGATGCGAGTCCATGCCAGTGTCTATGTCCTTATAGCATCTTCAGTGCGGAAGTGGTCGGCTCGCGCCGGTTCCAGGTTCGCGTGTTCCCATGCAGGTTCGCGTGTTCTCATGCAGGATCGCGTGTTCCCATGGTTGCGGGACCAGAAGGCCGTTCTGCCGGGGCGGACTCAAAGCACGGTGGCTCGCCGGACGCAGGATCTTCCACACGGAAGATGCTGTCGCCCGCTGGACGGCATTTGGAGAGAAGCCTTCGTGCGCTTGCGGGTGTAGCGCGCAGATCCAAGAGGACGGCGCAGCGCACTGATAAACTTGAGACGACTATGCGCAACCTTTCAGGGAATCAGATTCGGGAAGACTTTTTGAGGTTTTTCGAGAGCAAGGGTCACCGCAGGGTGCATTCATCCTCTTTGGTGCCGGCCAACGACCCCACCCTTCTGTTCACCAATGCGGGGATGAATCAGTTCAAAGACGTCTTCCTGGGGACGGAGACGCGGCCTTATCTGCGGGCTGCCAGCAGCCAGAAATGCGTGCGAGCGGGCGGCAAGCACAACGATCTGGAGAACGTTGGATTCACGCGGCGTCATCATACATTCTTTGAGATGCTGGGCAACTTCAGCTTCGGAGATTACTTCAAGAAGGAAGCGATTGCCTTTGCCTGGGAGTTGCTGACCAGCCCCGAATGGTTCGGAATCGACAAGGACCGGCTTTACGTGACGATCTTCGAGGGGGTGGGAGAGGGTCCGGCAGCGGTGCCGCGTGACGACGAAGCCGAGCGGTTCTGGATGGACGCCGGCGTCCCCAGGGAGCGCATCTTCGCCATGGGGATGAAGGACAACTTCTGGCAGATGGGGGACACCGGCCCGTGCGGCCCCTGCTCGGAGATCTTCTTCGATCTCGGCAGGGAAGCGAGCGAGACCGGTGAGGATCGTCCATTTCCCGACGACGACCAGCGCTACATGGAGATCTGGAACCTGGTCTTCATGCAGTTTGATCGCAGCAGCGATGGAGTTCTGACCCCCCTGCCCAAGCCTTCCATCGATACCGGGATGGGGCTGGAACGGGTCGCGTCCGTGCTGCAGGGAAACCTGAGCAACTACGAGAGTGATCTGTTTACGCCTTTGATCGGGAGAGCGGCGGAGCTGGTGGGGTTTGGCAAAGAGGAGTTGACCAGCGGCCGTATCGGCGAGCTGGCCATCAGCGATCGGAAGGAGGCTGCATCCTTGCGCATCATCGCTGACCACGCGCGGGCCGCTACCTTCCTGATCTCCGACGGAGTGCTGCCCAGCAATGACGGACGCGGCTATGTGCTGCGCAAGATTCTGCGCCGCGGCATTCGGCATGGCCGGCTGCTGGGGCAGGAGAAGCCGTTTCTGCATACGATGGTGGGGGCGGTTCGCGAACAGATGCAGGCCGCCTATCCGGAGCTGCAAGAGAGCGCCGAGCGAGTCGCCAAGGTGGTGCTGGCAGAAGAGGAGCAGTTCGCGCGAGTGATGGAGGTCGGCTCCGCGCAACTGGACCAGCTCATCGCCCTGAAGAAGCGCGGCTCGACCGCAGGATCAGCGGAGGCCGGCTCCGCTTCCGCCGAACCGGGGAAAGACGCTGGGTTGCGTATTGAGGGGCGCGAGGCATTCCACCTCTACGAGACCTTTGGCCTCCCGTTGGACTTTATGGTGGATGCGGCCCGGGATGCCGGGCTGGGTTTCGATGCCGAAGGTTTTGATTCGGCCAAAGAGGAGGAGCAGGCGAGGGCGCGCGCCTCCTGGAAGGGCGGGTCGCAGAAGTCAGCGGCGCCGGTTTTCCGGGAGCTGCCCAGGACGGAGTTTGAGGGCTACACGTCGCTGCGGGTGGAGGGCGCCAAGGTGCTGGCGCTGGTCAGGGATGGCGTCGGCGTTCCCGTATTTCAACCCGGCGAAGCGGGTGAGGCGGTTCTGGATGCCACTAGCTTCTACGCCGACTCCGGCGGCCAGGTGGGGGACGTGGGCTGGATTTACTCCAGCGATCACCAGACTTTGGTCGCTGAGGTGACCGGATGCCGGAAGCCCGTGCAGGGTGTGTTTGCTCACCATGTGGTGGTGAAGCAAACCCTGGCGGTGGGCGATACCGTGGATGTGGCGGTGGATGCCGCGGTGCGGGAGGCTGTGATGCGCAATCACACGGGAACGCACCTCCTCCACGCGGCTTTACGCCAGGTTTTAGGCCCCCATGTGAAGCAGGCCGGTTCGTTGAACGACCGCTCCCGTCTGCGCTTCGACTTTAGTCACTTTGCCGGCGTGGCTCCGCAGGAGATCGAGGAGATTGAAAGCATTGTCAACGCCCAGGTGCTCAAGAACACTCCGGTAGAGACCCTGGTGGATGTGCCGATCGATGTAGCGGTGCATGAGTTGGGTGCGATGGCGCTGTTTGGCGAAAAATATGGAGACAAGGTGCGGGTGGTGAAGATTGGCGACTTCTCGACTGAGCTGTGCGGAGGAACTCATGCCGGGGCGACGGGGGAGATTGGGCTGCTGAAGCTGCTTGGGGAGGGAGCCGTGGCCAGCGGCGTGCGCCGGGTGGAAGCTGTAACCGGCATGGGGGCATTGGCGGCCTTTCGGCGGGATGCGGATGTGGCTCGCGCGGCAGGCCAGTTCGTTGGGGGAGGCGACGTGAGTGGAGAGGCCCTACGCTCCAGAGTCGCTGCCCTGGACGAAGAGATCAAGAAGCTGCGCCGCGAGTTGGAGACGCTGCGATTGAAGTCAGCCAGCGCGGCTGCGGCCGACGGAGTGGCTGCGGCGGTGGAGGTGAAGGGCGTCAAGGTGCTTGCCCAGAGGGTTGATATGCTCGGATCTTCTCCGGAGGCCAAGTCCCAGATGCGGAATCTGGTGGATGAGCTGCGCGGAAAGCTGGGTAGCGGGGTGGTGGTGTTGGGCGCGGCTTCGGCGGACGGTCGAGTGAATCTGATCGTTGGGGTCAGCAAGGACCTGACCTCGCGGGTCCATGCCGGCAAGATTGTAGGGGCGATCGCGGCCAAGGTGGGAGGCAAGGGGGGCGGAAGACCGGATCTTGCCGAGGCTGGAGGTAGCGACGCAGCCGGCCTGGACGCGGCTCTGGCGGGAGCCCGCCACATCGTAGCGGAGATCCTGTAGCAGCCTGAGGCGTCGAGGTATTCGACACGGTACCTCCGCGGGATTCACAAGCCGGGATAGGGCTGGAGCAACCTAGACTTAAAGGTATGGATCACCTGCAGAGCGGTCATATCCATGCCGTTGACGGAAGTTTGGGCCGTGTCGAATGGGGCGTCCTGGTCCTCCTTGGTTTGTCGATGGCGACTCTGACCGCGCCAAGCAGTTTGGCTGCCGTCAGATCCGGAGTGCGTTCTACTGCCGAAAGCACGCAGGGACGGCCGGCTTCGGCCTGGCAGCAGGCTCTGCTGGCCCGGCGCAGGTTCGAATCTGAACCCGGAACGGTGCACACCCAGCAGGAGTACGAGCATGTGATGAACCAGTTTCGCGTGATCTATCGCGACAACCCCGGGGATGAGCATGCGGCCGCCGCGGTGGAACAGGTGGCCGAGCTGTTTGCCGAGCGGGGACGGGAGCTGAACGATAGGCAGAGCATCGCCGCCGCGGTTGGGCAATATGAATATCTGGCCAAAGCCTATCCTGGGGACAGGTTGGCCCCGGTGGCTCTGGAGAAGGCGCTCGATTTATTGGAATCGGGATCTGCGCCGGGACGGGACAACGGCCAAGTGACGGATCCAGACGCAGCTCAAGAAGCCGGCAAGATTCGCGCCGAGCTCGCCGAGGATTACCCGCAGGCCTTGCGCCATGCCAAGGGGAAGGCCAGCCAGGCAGATTCGAAGGCAAGAGAGAGGGTTGGCGGCGATCGGCCAGCCCCGTCCGGTCTCAATCAGGCTAGCCCTGCATCGATTTCTGCCAGGCCGGCATCCGTCAGAACAGTCGCTGCGACCGTGCAGCCGGAGGCTGGGATGGGAGGCCGAACACCACCGATCGAGCCTCGCTTGGGGGCAGCACCCAGCCGAGGGGCTCTTTCTATGGTCACCGGGATCAGGCATTGGTCTACGGCCAGCTATACCCGGGTGGCGATCGATCTGAATGTAGCGCCGGGGCAAGTGGTAAAGTACGAGGCGGCGCGGGTGGAGGATCCAGACCGGATCTTCTTTGACCTTGAAGACGCGCGCCTGGGCGCGGGATTGGCGGGCAAGAGCTTCCCGGTGACGGATGATGGATTTCTCGAGCGAGTTCGGGTGGCGCAGTTCAAGAACAATGTCACCCGGGTGGTGCTGGACGTCCATCACGTAACCGAGTATTCCGCGTTCTGCCTTCCCAATCCTTACCGTTTGATCATCGATATCCACGGTGAACCCGGAAGCCGCCAGGCCATGCAAAAAGGGGATCCGGCTGGAGTGGCGGAGGCAAATCCGTCGGCTGCGGAGCAGCCGAAAGGGAGCCTCGCGCCGGATGAGCAAGATGCGAGTGTCTCGGAACGGCCGCACAGTGCTCGGCCGGTGGAGATATCCAGCCTGCCGGCAATGCCGGTAACGGATGGAAGAGCGAGCTTTGGCCTGCCATTCAGGGTTGCAAACGGTGCAGGGAAGAGCGCGTCCGAGGCGTCGCCGAGGGCTGTGCCGGAGCCTTTGCGCCGCGCCTCCAAATTGGTCACGGAAACCTCGACTTCGACGGGCAATGCGGCAGCGAACGAAGCCGAAGTTGCCGAGGTGAGCCGTCAGCCTGGAATGGTGGAGGCTACGCGCCGGCCTACTTCGAAGCCGATCGCCGAGACCAACCGCAAGCTCGCGCCCAAGGCGCAGCCGGCCCCACGGCTTAGCCGCGGGATGAGGCCGACGGCGGGGGAAGGAACCATCACTGCCGAAGAGCATGGATCGCCTGCTCCAATACCGCCGCCTACCAGCGACGGAGAGACTTCGCTGATGCGCACGCTGGGATTGAAGATCGACCGCATTGTGATCGATGCGGGCCATGGCGGGCACGACTCCGGCACGCTAGGCGCCGGCGGCATCGAAGAGAAGAATGTGGTGCTGGATGTTGCGCTGCGGCTGGGCAAGCTGCTGCATGACCGGCTGGGGGCCGATGTGGTGTACACCCGCGATGACGATACATTTGTGCCGCTGGAGACGCGAACCGCCATCGCCAACAAGGCGCAGGCGGATCTGTTCATCAGTGTGCATGCCAACAGTTCGCATGACCCGAACGTGCACGGGGTAGAGGTGTACTATCTCAACTTCACCACCGATCCGGAGGCGATGAAGGTGGCGGCGCGCGAAAATGCCGTCTCCACCGAGAGCGTGCATGATCTCAGCGACCTGGTGAAGAAGATCGCTCTTGAGGACAAGATCGATGAGAGCAGAGAGCTGGCAACCGATGTAGATCAGTCGCTTTATGCCGGCCAGCGCCATGCAAATCCCGGACTGAAGAATAGGGGAGTCAAGAAGGCGCCCTTTGTCGTGCTGATCGGGGCGAACATGCCGTCGATCCTGGCGGAGATCGGTTTTGTGACCAATCCAAGGACCGCCGCTGAGCTGGAGACGCCTCAATATCGGGAACGTGTAGCGGAGAGCCTCTATCGCGGGATTGCGCGCTATGCCGAGGGGGTCAACGGCGTCCGGCCGCGGTTGGAGACCGAGGAGCAGGCGGCGAGATAGCATCCTGTCCGGGATGCCTGGCTCCGCCGGCCACTCAAAACCTGCCTCATTTGCCGGAAGAGCGGCTTGCTCGCACCGGCGCGGTGATGAAGCTGACGAGCGCGCTCCTGCGCGCGAAAAATCCCGCCGTGTTGCATTTTCCGGCTGGAAGCGGCGGCGCTCGTGGATCGTTCCGCATCGCCAGGTCTCCCGATGGGGGCCGAACGGGCATTCTTATCAGGCAAATCGGCCAACAAAATCGAGGCATCATGCCACTCTGGTGGAAGAACGATCCTAGCGAGCAAAGAGCTGCGAGAGATCCGCAAAGGATTTGAACTCCAGGGCGTTGCCGCTCGGGTCCAGGAAGAACATCGTGGATTGCTCCCCAACCTGGCCTGCAAAACGGGTGTACGGCTCAATGACAAACGGGATCTTCGCTGCGCGCACGCGCGCGGCCAACTCCTTCCACTCAGGGGGTGAAAGAACGACGCCGAAGTGAGGAATCGGAACCTGATGGCCGTCGACCACATGGGCCGGAAAGCGTTTTGGGGCTTCTGCGCAAGAGCCGCTCGCCGGCTCCGCCGCAGGCCGGAGATGAGCCACGATCTGATGGCCGTAAAGATTGAAATCAATCCACTCGTCAGTGCTTCGTCCCTCGGTACAGCCCAGAATCGTTCCGTAGAAGTTGCGGGCTGCCTGCAGATCATCAACGGGGAAAGCGATGTGAAAAGGTTGCATAAGGGTATCGGGATGGTTGGGGCTGCGCCGTCTGCTTGGCGCGCTCCACGCTACCTTCACTTTAGAACAAGTCTCCCGTTCCATGGGCGGCCTGGAGCCGGGCGCCGCGGAGGGTTGGTTGGAACTGGATCCCGGCGAGTGCAGGAACTCCGCGGCAGACCAGCAGGAAGGTCTCCGGTGTCGCCGGCCCGGCCCAGGGTGTTTTAGACCATTTTCCCTGATGATGGGTGTACAGAAGCGGGCGTTCAGTGGCGTTTTCATTGAGGAAAACGCCCACAGGAGTCGTTCCCCTTGCTTACACCTTCAGGGAA
>JAKART010000017.1:0-5080 GCA_021819255.1 Acidobacteriota bacterium | reverse complement strand
AGCGATAATAGCCTCTGCGGTAGCCGTTGAGAAACGCGCGGCGAAAGGCCCTGCGATAGACCCTGTAGGGCCCCATCTGGGGGGCATAACCCGGGGTCACCTGGAAGTCCCGGGTGCGGCGAGGATGAGGGACTTCCCCTAGCCTTGCAGCGCGCGCGCCGTCCTGACGACCTAAGGAGAAGCCATTCTGCTCCGCGATCGGAATGATCGTTGGAGCGGCAGGAACCTGCGGCGGCAGCGGTGGTGGTGGATAGTAGGGATGGGCGCATCCCAGAACGGCTACGGCCAGCATGGCAGAGAGTGCGAGGTCGCCGATCAAGCGTTTCATAGAGTTCTCCTGACGCCCGGGGAGTCTTCCCCGCGCGTTGTCCCGGGCTATTCCTTCATGCCATGGAGGCAGTTGGCAGCGTGGTCAACGAAACACAATTCTTCGCCAAGAGTTGCGCAGGTTCTTCTGCACGGAGATGACCGGTCTGATCCGATTCGGATCCGGCGGTCCCCGGCCAATGGCAAGTTGCCATCCGTGCGGAACGAGTCTGCTGTCCGAAGAAACAACACTCCCAGGATCAGTCTCACCTGCCGATATAGACAATGTCGGCATGCGGTTGCGATTCGCATTCTTCGACTTCCAGTCGTATTGACGATTCCCGGCGCGATGTTGGGCGGGCCTCCGGATGCTCTTTGGTCCGTGGTCTGAGATGCAAGGAGAAAAGGGGCTTTTCCAAAGATGCAAATCATTCTGGCGGACAATCAGGCGATCTATTGTTCGGGACTGACGAGAGTGTTGAAAGCAGAGATCGGCATTGAGGTTGTTGCGCAGTGCAGCCAGCCAGGGCAGTTCGAGAGGGCAGTCAGCAGTTGGCGTGGCGCCATCGTGATCTTTCCTTCGAGCTTTACGACCGAGATCGCCTCTTTGCTGGATCTGGTGGAACGCTCGGACAGCCGGGCAGTGATGATTCTGGAGTCAGAGTTTGTGCTCGATGGCGCACTCGCCGAGCGGCTGCATGGAGCGCTGTCGCGATCGGTCGCCGAGCCTCAATTGCTGGACTGCCTCCATCGCGTGGCAGAGGGTGGGCGTTATCTGCAGCCGGCGTTGGTGCAGACCATGGTTGCGCCGGACCAGCAAGGTTCAGAGGCGCTAAAGCGCCTGACGGAACGCGAGTTGCAGATCGTCGCGCTGATCTGTGAAGGGCTCAAGAACAAGGAGATCGCGCAACGGCTCAGCACCAAGGAGCAGTCGATCAAAAACTACCTGCGCAGCATCTACTCCAAGGTGCAGGTCTGTGACAGGCTCGAATTGGCAATCTTCGCAATGCATCACCAGGTTCTGGCGAAGATGGTGCAAAGTGTGCGCCTGGGAATGGCGCGTACAGCGTAAACGGCGCTGTTGTTAAGGCTCTGCCCCTTTTTTGAGAGAAGCCAAAGCAGCGAAGATCGGAAGTTGAGAAGAAGCTGAGTAGCGGCGCTCCTGCAAAGGCCATCGGCTTTCACGCCGCACAGACCGCTTCAGCTTCCACGGAGAAGTTCTGGCCCAGGCATGCTTGCCAAGGACCTTTCTCAAAACCGAGCCCCCCGGACTGCCCTCATGAAAAGGTGCGAAGCCCCAAGGCGAAGGCTGCCGGGGAGAAGCCGTAGACGCATCTCCAGGGAGGAAGAGCTTCACTGGAGATGCGCAGCCGTTGCTTCTCCAAGGGAGACGCCCGACGCTGTTGCGCACAAATTCTGCTGCCGGGAAGATCGCTCTATGAGAGCTTTTCAGCGATTGACTTGGCTTGGGTAAATAGCGTCAGGTAGTCAGGGCCCCCGGCTTTGGAGTCCGTGCCGCTCATGTTGAAGCCGCCAAAGGGATGAGCTCCTACCATGGCGCCGGTACACTTGCGGTTGAAGTAGAGATTGCCTACATGAAACTCTTCGCCGGCCCGTTCAAGCCGCTCGCGGGAGTGGCTATACACCGCTCCCGTCAGGCCATACTCCGTGTTGTTGGCGATGGCCAGAGCCTCATCGAAGCTGTTGGACTTGATCACAGCCAGGACGGGTCCAAAGATCTCTTCCTGGGCGATGCGGGCGCTGGGAGCCACGTCGGCAAAGACGGTGGGAGCGATAAAAAAGCCATGTCCCGGTAGATCCACCTCGGCGCCACCGATCAAAAGGCGGCCTTCGTTCCTTCCCATCGCAATGTAGTCCAGGATCCGTTTTCGGGCGGTCTGATTGATGACCGGGCCGGTCGGGAAGTTTTCGCCCGGAGGACCCTGGGTGAGGGCCGCCACCGCCTCTTTGATCCGGTCGCAGAAGACCTCATAGATGGCAGCATCGACGATAACCCGGGAGCAAGCGGAACACTTCTGTCCATTGAACCCGAAGGCTGAAGCTGCCACGCCGAGAACGGCCTGGTCCAGATCGCAGTCCGCATCCACCAGGATCGCGTCCTTGCCACCCATCTCAAGGATGGTTCGCTTGAGAAAGTGCTGGCCGGGCTGGGATCGAGCCGCAAGCTCGTGGATCTCCAAACCAACCTTCCGGGAGCCCGTAAAGGCGATAAACCGGACCCGAGGATCCTCGACGACGGCGCGTCCCGCCTCCGGACCTCCCTGGATCAGGTTCACCACACCGTCGGGCAGGCCCGCTTCCTCCAGCAGAGAGAGATAGTGTGCCGCGATGGTGGGAGCATCCGGACTTGGTTTCAGCACCACCGTGTTGCCGCAGACGATCGCCGCCGAGGTCATCCCAGCCAGGATGGCTAACGGGAAGTTCCAGGGAGGGATGACCGCGCCGACGCCCAGCGGGATATAGCGTAGCCGGTTTTGTTCGCCGGGATACTGGATAGGCGTGGTGGCGGCGTCCAGACGCAGCGCCTCGCGAGCGTAGAACTCCATAAAATCGATGCACTCGCCGACGTCAGCGTCGGCCTCACCCCAGTTTTTACCCACCTCGAAGACCAGCCAGGCGCAGAACTCAAGATGGCGCTGGCGAAGCAAATTGGCAGCGCGCAGCAGCAAAGCCGCGCGGTCAGCCGCGGACGTTTTGCCCCAGGTGGCGAACGCCAGTTCCGCAGCTTCCACAGCTTGCCCGGCCTCGCGAGCTCCGGCGGCGTAGTGAATACCGACGATCTCGGAGGGGTTGGCGGGATTGATGGAGTGGAAGGTGCCGGGCGTCTGCAGATCTCTTCCCCCGATGATCAGATCGTAGGTGCGGCCCATCTCTACGCGGATGCGATCGAGCGCCTCGCGCATGGCGCGCTTGTTCGCCGCGTTGGAAAAATCGGTAAAGGGTTGGTTGCGAAATGGGGGTAGAGAGATGGGATTTGTCGAACTCATAAAAACCTCTCAGGGTATTCTACGGCGGGCTCCGGACGGCTGATTCGCAACTCCAGACCAGCCGTCCGGTTATAGAATCTCCGGCTTAGGCGAGGTCCGGCGCTGCATCCCCTCCGGGCTGCTTCCACAACAACCAGGCTTCTCTGCCGGCCTGCCGCGGCGCTTTCAATGGCAAAGCGCCCATCCAGGTCGAGGCGCCGTCATGCACCCGCAGGGAAAAATCTCCAAGGATTTGGAACGGAGCGCTCAGTCCGCCTTTGCGCGGCCAACCGGCATCCTGGACCGAAGGATCCGGCTTCCAGGAGGACGGATGAAGGACGCGTCCCGCAAAACCTCTGTTTCCAAGGTTGCGAAGATCCATGCAAAAGCCAGAAAGTTCCGCCGGTTGCTCAGTGAGGATCCTGGAGGAACTTCTCGGCGTTCTTGGACATCAGGGCCGTACGTTCCAATTTGTCCCAGTTGAAGCTGCGGCCATCGATGGCGCGCTTCACCGTGCGGACAAGTACCCAGGAGAAGAGCTGGCGGTAAGTGAATCTTTGGATCCAGATGTGAACCAGCAGCCACGCATCGCCTTTGCTGGCGGGGTGTTTACGCTCCAGCAGAAAGGCCAGCGTGGAGGTGGCAAAGTCAATCAGCAGGAAGGCCACGAAGAAGCTGACGAGCTTGTAAAGATCCGCCGGATTCGTGGTGCTGGGGTGAAAGTGCTTGTCAATGAAGTAATGAACGACTCCAGCGGCAAACATGAGGTCAATCAACGGCGAGACCAGCGGCAGGAGGATCTGGAAGACGACGATATTGGGCAGAGCGAACAGACCCATGGCCACTCGGTTGGCAATGGCTCCGCGGTGCTTGAAGACAGCTTGCAGAATACCGAAGGACCAGCGGAAGCGCTGGCGGGCCAGGTCGTTAGCGTTGGCGGGAGCTTCGGTGAAGGCCAGGGCCCGATCCTCGTAGATGACGGCGTAGCCCTGTTCCAAAAGATTCATGGTGAGATCTGCATCTTCCGCAACCGTATCCGGGTGATAGCCTCCACCCGCCTTCACGGACGCGGTGCGCCAGGCGCCAATGGCTCCAGGAACCACCGTGACCACGTCGAACAGATCCAGAGCGCGGCGTTCGAAGTTCTGGCTGGTGATGTACTCGAGCGCCTGCCAGCGTGTCCATAGGTTTACCCGGTTGCCCACCTTGGCGTTCCCAGCCACTGCTCCAATCCGCGGATTGGCAAAGTGCGCGATCAGCCGGCTAATGGCATCATGGGCGATGACGCCGTCCGCGTCGATGCCCACATAGACCTCTTCGTTCTCGCGAATTTGCGCCAGACCGAAGTTGAGCGCATCGGCCTTGCCGCCGTTGGGCTTGCTGAGAACGGTAAGTCGCCCGGCCTGGATTTCTTTGGCGTAGGTCTCCGCGGCGATCTTCGCGGTGCCATCCGTGGAGCCGTCGTCGATGACGATAATCCGGATGTTCTTGTAGTCGGACATCAGCACGGAGCGAATGGTGCGGACGATCACCTTGGCCTCATTGAAGGCCGGAATCAGGACGGCGACCTGCGGCATGTAGGCCGGCGTGGCGAAGTCTTTGCGCTTGCGGAACCGGTCGATGATGGCAAACAGGCCAATGATGATCAGCCGTCCGCTCATCAGCACATCGCCGATGAAGAAGACGCTGATCACGAAGTGATTGAAGAAGGAGATGAGGGCGAAGGCGATCGAGTCGACAAAGGCATAGTAGCGCTGTCGGCCTTTGATAGGAGGAACCACCTCGGA
>JAKART010000016.1 GCA_021819255.1 Acidobacteriota bacterium | reverse complement strand
GCCGTATCCACCCCAACCACCCCAGCCACCCCAGCCCCAACCCCAGCCGAGGCCAAAGCCCCAATCCCAGCCGGGATCCCACCAGTAGGGGTAGGACCACCAGTAAGGCTCCTCGTTCTGGTACCAGTCATAGGGAACTCCGGTGCCGTAAGCCTGGTCGCCGTAGCCGTCGTCAAAGCCGCCGCTGCCCATGCTGGCGCCCTGGGGAGGTCCAAACGGAACCAGGTCTCCGACGACCTCGCTGGGGTCGAACTCAAAGACCTTGCTCTGGGGCCCGTTGTAGTAGATAGCGTGCTTTTCCTTGATCTTGATCGGCTTCCGGCTCATGTGGTCGCCGGGGTATGCGTAGGCCTCACCCTTGAGCACGCGCATGGTGTCTGTGCCGGCGTTGAAGGTGTAGAAGCCGTCCTTGACCATCGCCGTCTCACCACCGGGGAGATCAACCAGTAGCTCGGCATTCTTGACCGAGTTGTGGATGGCTACATTGGCGACGCCACGGGTCACTTCCAGCTTCATCTCCGTGTCGTTCAGCTCATCTAAGCGCACGCTGGCGCCCTGAGCCACGCGGAGAAAGACCCCGGTTGCGGGCACGGCGCTGGCAGTGCCATGCGCCGGAGCGATCACCTGTCCGGCGGTCACATGGTTAAAAAAGTGGTTCTGGTAATCGGGATTTGTGCTCTGTGGAGCGTTGCCCGCAGCCTGCGTCGGCTTAGTCTGCTGGTTCTGCTGCGGGTACTGCTGGTTTTGTTGCGGGTATGCCTGCTGATACTGCTGGTTTTGTTGCGGGTATGGCTGCTGGTACTGCTGTGGGTACTGCGGTTGGCCCTGCTGACCGCCGGTGCTGCGTTGGATGGGCGCAGGCTGCTGGTACTGCTGGTTCGGTTGCTGGTACTGCTGGTACTGCTGGTTCTGCTGCGGGTACTGCTGGCCAGGCTGCTGATACTGCTGGTTCTGCTGCTGATACTGCTGTGGGTACTGCTGATACTGCTGGCCGCCGGTGGTGCGCTGGATGGGCGCAGGTTGCTGGGTGGTTGCAGGCTGCTGAATTGGCGCGGGCTGTTGGTAGGGATACTGCGTTGTTGGAGTCGACGGGTAGCCAGGAGCCGTGCCCTCCTGGTCGCCAGCCTGTGCAAACGCTAAGGTCGAAACCGTTGAGAGCGTGAGAGCGAGCAGGAGACATCTGTCATTCCAGGTCATACCCAAAATCCTCTAGACTTTTAGACGGCAGATTCTCTCCAAATGTTGCGGAGCCTGTTGTCAGGTTGGCAGAGCCGGTGGTTCTTCTTGGACGGAAGGAGGGACAGGGGAAGCAAAGTCCTCACCTTCTTCGGTAGGGAAGGTAGACCGGCTCCCATACATTGGCGGCCAGATCCTCCAGAAACGCCTCACCGTCGACAGCCGCAAGCCCCTCGCGGCCAGCCTGCCTGCCGACCGCGACGGCCACGTTCCTTGAGACCTCGCGCAGGGAGTCGAGCGGGGGCAGCAAAGCCGCCTGGGGATCCTTGCCCGCAGGCGAGAGGGCGGCCAGCGCCTGGGCGGCGGCCATGATCATGCCATCGCTGACCCGTCTGGCCCGGGCGCTGACAATCCCCAGCGCCATACCGGGGAAGATATAGGAGTTGTTGGTCTGGGCAATCTTCAGGGCTCTTCCGCCAAACTCCACCGGAGGGAAGGGGCTGCCCGTACCCAAGATAGCCTGGCCATCGGTCCAGCGAAGGAGGTCGCTGGGCAAGGCTTCGCAACGGCTGGTGGGATTGGAGAGTGGCAGGATCACGGGTGGCGCGGGTCGCTCGCCTTGTCCCCGGAGGCCGGCCATCATGGCGCGCACCACCTCTTCGGTGAAGGCGCCGGCCTGGCCGGAGACCCCGATCAGGACGGTGGGCTGCACTCGCCGCACCACCTCCAGGAGGTCAATTCCGTGCTCGCCGCGCTGCCAATCACGAACCTCGTGGAGCGGCCGCGCGTAAGCCATCCGGGCGTGGTCAGGATCTGGGTCAGGGTTCTGCGCGGCAGCCAGGGCCGCGCCCTGCTCTCCTTCCACCAGCAGACCATCCATATCCACGGCAAAGATGCGCCGGCGGGCAGCCGTTTCGCTGAGGCCGGAGCCGGCCAGGGCCTGGGTGAGAAGCTCGCTGATGCCCAGTCCTGCGGATCCGAATCCGAAGATCACCACGCGTTGCCCGGAGAGGGGAACACCGGATCGGTTCACCGCGGCCAGCAGGGTCGCCACGGCAACCGCGGCTGTTCCCTGGATGTCGTCGTTGAAGCTGGGCAGCAGGTCGCGATAACGGTCCAGGAGTCTGCGGGCATTGTGGCCGGCGAAGTCCTCCCACTGCAGCAGCACATGCGGCCAGCGTTTGCGGACGACGCGGACGAAGGTGTCCACGAACTTGTCGTACTCCGCGCCCCGGACCCGTTCCTGCCGCCAGCCGATGTAGAGCGGGTCGGCGATCCGCTCGGGGTTATCGGTGCCAACATCCAGCAGCACCGGAAGACAGGTCATCGGATGGATTCCGGCCAGCGCGGTATACAGCGCCAGCTTGCCGATGGGAATGCCCATGCCGCCCGCGCCCTGGTCGCCCAGTCCCAGGATCCGCTCCCCGTCAGAGACCACGATGCAGCGAACGTGGTCATAGCGCGGATGGCTGAGGATGGTCTCGATGCGCTCGCGGTTGGGATAGCTGAGGAAGACGCCACGAGGCCGCCGCCATATCTCGGAGAACCGCTGGCAGCCTTCACCCACCGCCGGCGTATAGATCATCGGCAGCATCTCCTCGACGTGGCGCGTCACCAGGGCGTAGAAGAGGGTCTCGTTGACGTTCTGCAGGTCGCACATCATGGTGTAGCGGGCGAAGTCGTCGGGCAGGGAACGAAAGGCTCGCAGCCGCCGCTCCACCTGTTCGTCAAGCGTGCCCACATGGGGCGGAAGTAAACCATGCAGAGAAAACTCATCCCGTTCGGACTCCGGGAAGGCTGTTCCCTTGTTGAACATCGGAGAGGTCAAAAGACCCAAGCCGGTCAACGATGTCTCAAGAAACTTCGGCGTCGTGCGCTTCCTGTCCATCATCAGGATTTTACAGTCGCGGTCTCCACCCTTTTGAAGGGAGTTTGTCCCGCCAACCGGAGCCGGCCTGTATTCGGCCCAGCGCATCTGCGGTGCGGTCTCTTCCGCGGCGTGAATCTGTCAGCGCGCCTCCCCGCAGGAGAACGTTGCGGAACCAGCTCCGGGGCGAGCCGACCGGCAGGAAAGACGGAAGAGCCGTGGTTCGCGGCGGCGTGGACAGTTTGGTAGCCTCCCGTCTTCTTTGTACTCTAGGCTGTATGTTCACTCTCTCGGTTAACCGCCGGGCTGCGGATCGCCTCCGCTCGGGCCATCTCTGGACCTACCGCTCGGATCTTGCCGCCGAGCCGGAAGCCGAGCCCGGCTCGCTGGTCACGCTGCTGGATCCGCGTGGTTTGCCTCTGGGCACGGCGCTCTACTCCTCGGCCTCGCAGATTGCGGCGCGGCTCGTCTCGTCCCGGCCGGGGCTGACTCGTGCGGAGTATCTGGCTGACGTGCGCACCCGCATTGCGGAGGCTCTCGATCTGCGGCGCCGGCTTGCGCCCAGCTCAGCGGCCAACAATGCGCACCGCATCATCTTTTCCGAGGCCGACAACCTTCCCGGCATCGTGGCAGACCGTTACAACGACCTTGTGCTGTTGCAACTGCTCACTCAGGGCACCGCGCAGGAGGATGTTCGTTCCGTCTTTGTGGAAGCTCTGCGCGCGGCAGTTCCCAACGGCGAAGGGCAGCGTGAGCTGACGATCTGGGAGCGTCCTGACGCGCGCGTCGGGGAGTTGGAACAGCTTCCCGCACCGGCGCGCGGCGCTCTGTTCAGCACCCAGGCCGAGCCGCCCAGTTCCACCATCTTCGCCCTCAATGGCCTGCGCTTCCACTACGATGTGGCTGCGGGCCAGAAGACGGGCGCCTTTCTCGATCAGCGGCTGAACTACGCTGCCGCGGCTCGCGCCGTGGCAGAGGCGGTTTCGGCGCGGTGGTCCGGAGCCGACGGTCCGCGGGCGCTGGACATATGCAGCTATCAGGGCGGCTTCGCGCTTCACCTGGCCCAGGTCTGCGCTCAGGTGACGGGGGTTGATGCCAGCCGCGCAGCGCTGGAGGCAGCCGAGCGCAATCTGACCTTGAACCAGACTCACCATCCTTCGTTCTTGACAGACTGCCAGGTGGACTGGATGGAGGCCGACGCCTTTGCCTATCTTCGCCATCTGGACGACACGGCGCGAGCGGGCGGTTCACGCCCTTCTTCTTCCAAAAGCCTCTTTGACGCCATCGTTCTGGATCCGCCGGCCTTTGCCAAGTCCAGGCGCGCGGTGGAGGGAGCATTGCGCGGCTACAAGGAGCTGAACCTTCGCGCGCTGCGTCTGCTGGCTCCCGGAGGCACGCTGATCACCAACTCCTGCTCGCACCACATCTCGATGGAGGAGTTCACCGCGGTGGTGGCCGCAGCGGCCTCGGACGCGCGCCGCAAGGTTCAACTTCTCCAGCGCCGCGCCGCCGCGCCGGACCATCCGGAGATTCTGACCCTCCCCGAGACAGGCTACCTGAAGTGCCTGATCTGCCGGATGGAGGGGTAAGCCGCCCGCGCTGCCGAGGCCCTTGTCGGCAACTGCGAAGAGGTGGTTAAGCGGTTAATCGGTCAAGTCGGTCAATCCAGGGAGCGCATCTGTTCGATGTAGAGCGAAGAGAGGAACTTGCGGCCGGTGCTGGCGCCGGACATGTAACGCCGCTTGCCGAAGATGGGGCGGTCGAACCAGGCGCGATCGAACTTGCCCAGAATGGACCACGCGATGCCGGCATACCCATTGGGATCACGCCCGTCGATCTGGTAGCGGTCATTGAGATAGATGGCCACCTTCATCGCGATGCGCGCATTGGGCGTCCACTCCAGGATCTTCTTGGCCCAGTACATGCGCATGACGTTGTGCATCCAACCGAAGCGCACCATCTGGATCTGGGCGGCATTCCACAGCTCGTCGTGGGTCTGGGCCTGCTCCAACTGGGGCAGTTTGTAGAGCACGGGGCGCGGATCGCCATCGTGCTCCTGGATGGTCCTTTGCGCCCAGGCGTCGGCACAGGCGGGAGAGTCGTAGTCAGGCTGATGGCGCACGAAGTTGACGCTTAGCTCGCGCCACACGATCAGCTCGTTGAAGAAGCTGGAGCGGGCGGCTTCCAGTTTTTGGGGATGCTGCTGCGCGGCCGCATCCACGGCCAGGGCGATGGTCTGCGGCCCGATGTGGCCGAAGTGCAGATAGGGGCTCATCCGGCTGCTCCCATCCAGCTCCGGATGGTTGCGATCATCCGGGTAGCCGGGCAGGATGACGGCGCAGAAGTGCTGCAGCCGCTGCCGCGCGGCGCGGCTGCCTCCGGTCCAGGCCTCGACGGGCTGCACGCTGCGGTCCAGCTCCGTCCAGCCGCGGGTGATATCGCCTTTGACGTCTTCGGCTTCGAGGCCGCGCGGTCGGCGCCAGGGGATCTGAGCGCCGGCATTGGCGTAAGGGGTGAGAAATCCCGGCAGGGCGCGCAGCAGCCGCGGCCGAGCCACGGCGGCGTTGAACTGGGCCTTCTCCAGGAGACGAGAGGGGATCATCACATCGGCATCGACGGTCCAGAAGGGAACCTTGATCTGCTGGGCGATGTTCATCCGCCATAGCTCCGGCCCGCGCAAGGGATTCTCATCGCCGATGACCATCGCCGCCTGAACCTCGGTGAAGAAGCGCAAAGGATCCTCGCGGGGCGCGCGGCGCAGAACGAAGCCGACATTCCGCTCGGCGCACTCCTCGGCGGCGTCCGGCAGTCCCTGGCTGAGGAAGGCGTAGTGACGCAGGTTCGCGTGGGGGAAGTTGCTGATGGCGGCGAAGTAAGCCACCACCGGCAGCCCCAGGGCGTTGCCTGCGGCGATCGCCACATCCAGGGCATGGTTGTCGCGTCCGCGCTGCGCACGCTGCATCCAGTACACAACGCATCTGCTCTCGGGGGGTGGAACGCCGGCTCGGCGAACCTGCACGCGAGCATCCTGGGCCAAGTCGCGCAGTGCCTCGGGCACACGTTGGTCGGCGGCCATCTCTTCGGCCAGACGCAAAAAAGCAAGATCCTTCTCTTCGGCTGTCCATTCGCTGCGCGGTTGTGGTTTGAGGGGCTGCAAGGGTCTCTCCGTTCTTCCACTTCTTCCAAGCTACCTCAAGGGCTGAGTCGGGCCGAAACCATCCTCCACAGGCGTAGAAAGCGCAAGGCCGGGGATGGAGGGCGGGCCAAGCGATCTTGCGCGCCTCGACAGGGTGGGGCGGAGCGGAAGCCGAGCGCAGCGGCGAGTTCTGAGCGGGGATATCCATCCAAGCAAAGATTGGGCTAGGATCTTTCTTGCGAGGATCGTTCTTGCCAGAAGAATCCATCTCCGGCGCCTCTGCACCCTCGGCAGTGCGGCGCTTCGCCGCCGAGGGGATGGAGACGATTACCCTGCGCCGGGCGACGGCCGAAGACGCCCCGGCCTTGGCGCTCACCGGAGCGGCCACCTTTCTGGAGGCCTTTACCTGGATGTTGCCCGGCCCCGACATCGTGGCCCATACCCGGAAGCACCATGCGGCGGAGGTGTACGCGCGCTACCTGGCCGAGCCCGGCGCGCGGGTGACGCTGGCCGTCACGGGTCCGGCGGTTGGCTGCCCGGACCAGCCGGGCTCGGTGGTGGGCTACGTTTTGATCTGCTCCCCGGAGTTGCCGTCATTCCCCGTCTTGCCCACGGATGTGGAGCTGAAGCGTATCTATCTGTTCTCGCGCTTTCGCCTGGCTCCGGTGCTGGACGCCGCGGGCCGGATCATCGCCAACCTTCGTCCCGCCCCGGCGCTGCTGGATGCGGCCCTGGCTGACGCCCGAGCTCTGGGCGGCAGCCGCTTGTTGCTGGGTACACATGCGGGCAACTCCCGGGCCATAGCGTTTTACCGCCGCAACGGCTTTCGAGAGGTGGGGACGCGACTCTTCCAGGTGGGTAGCCTGCAGTGCAGCGATTTGATCTTTGCCAGGCAACTTTAGGCTTACCGGCATCTTTTTCCTCGCCGGCAACGTCTTAGAATTGTGGTAACATAAGAACGCTGGAGACGTGCGCGCCCCTGAGTCGCCGAAGCCTCATCCTGAAGGACTTCCGCCTGCGCCCGCGGCCTTGACCGCAACCTCGTTCCGGCAATCCCGATACAACCCGGGGAGATCTCGGTCTGCGCGCACCCATGGAAGGCCGCAAGTCATTTCCCCGCAATTGATCAGGAGGCTCCGTCCTGCGCGAGCCTTCTTGACAGGAGCGCCTCAGTGGCTGAAGAACTCGATAAGTACGAAGAAGACGTAGAACATATCATCGATGCCGGCAAGGAGAAGGGCTATCTGACCTTCGGTGAGGTCAATGACCTGCTGCCAGGGGACATCACCTCGCCGGACGAACTCGATGACCTGATGGCCACCATCAATACGCAGGGCATCGATGTCCTGTCGGAGGGCCGCCGCGGCTCGCGCGATGAGGAGCGCGACGCGGACTCCGAACCGGGCGAGGAGTCTGACGACGTCGAGTTGGATCTTACGCCGGGCACACTGGAGAAGACCAACGATCCGGTCCGCATGTACCTGCGCGAGATGGGAACGGTTCCGCTGCTCACCCGCGAGGGCGAGGTCGAGATCGCCAAGCGCATCGAGCGTGGCCAACTGCGGGTCATGAAGGCCGTCTCGCGCTCCACCATTGTGATTCGCGAGATCATCGGTCTGGGCGAAGACCTGAAGCGCGGCGTGCGCAACATCAAGGAAGTGGTGACCTTCGACGAAGAGGAGCTCACCGAGGAGATCCTGGCTGCGCGGGTCAAGCAGACGGTGGCCCGCACCGATGAGCTGGTCAAGCACCAGAAGAAGGCGGCGGAGCATCTGGCCCGGTACCTGGATCCGCAGGGCAAGGAGGCCAAGGCCAAAGCTCGTTACGCGCGCAAGAACCTGTGGCTGATGGGCCGGGAGAATGTGTACGTCTCGCGGATCGTGCGGGAGTTCAAGTACACCAACAGCGAGAAGAAGCGCCTGCTGGACAAGGTGAACAAGACGCTGGACTCCATGCGCACGCTGGAGCGCCAGATTCGCTCCCTGGAGGCCAAGCACGAGGCGTCTCGTTCCGAGGAGCTCAAGAAGGAGTACCGCCGGCAACAGAAGAACTGCCGCATTGATCTGGAGCGCCTGGAGGCTGAAGCCGGCATCTCGCACGACGCCCTGAAGCGCACCCAGCGGGAGATCATCCAGGGCGATATGGACGCGGAGAAGGCCAAGCGCCAGCTCATCGAAGCCAATCTTCGCCTGGTGGTGTCCATCGCCAAGAAGTACACCAACCGCGGCCTGCAGTTTCTGGACCTGATTCAGGAGGGCAATATCGGCCTGATGAAGGCGGTGGACAAGTTCGAGTACCGGCGCGGCTACAAGTTCTCCACTTACGCCACCTGGTGGATCCGCCAGGCCATTACCCGCGCCATTGCGGACCAGGCGCGCACCATTCGCATTCCGGTGCATATGATCGAGACCATCAACAAGCTGATCCGCACCAGCCGGCAACTGGTGCAGGAGCTGGGCCGCGAGGCCTCCTCCGAGGAGATCGCCAAACGCATGGACATCCCCGTGGCCAAGGTGCGCAAGGTCCTCAAGATTGCCCAGGAGCCCATCTCGCTGGAGACGCCCATCGGCGAAGAGGAAGATTCGCATCTGGGCGACTTCATCGAAGACCGCATGGCCGTGAGCCCATCCGACGCGGTGATCTCAGTCAATCTGAAGGAGTACACCTCGCAGGTGCTGCGCACGCTCACGCCCCGGGAGGAGCGAGTGATCAAGATGCGCTTCGGCCTGGAGGATGGCAGTGAACACACCCTGGAAGAGGTGGGCCAGAGCTTTCAAGTGACCCGCGAGCGTATCCGCCAGATTGAGGCCAAGGCGCTGCGCAAGCTGCGTCACCCCAGCCGCTCGCGCAAGCTCAAGGCGTTTGTGGACGGCGTCAAGGAGATCTAAACGGAAGCAGGCGCGGCAAGCTCGATGCAAGAGGGCGTCCCTGGCGGGGCGCCCTCTTGGTTTGAAAGGTTCTGTGTGGCGAGGGCGCAAGCTGCGCCACAACAGCGGTTCGGCCGGCGGGCCGGGCCAAAGCCGGCCGGCAACCTCTGACCTTCTCCAGACAGGCGAACTGACGCCATCTGGTCTTCCTTCAAGCCGGCGGGTCTTCTTCCAAGCCGTCTGGCCTTCCTTCAAGCCATCTGGTCTTCCTCTAAAAACACTTTGAGAATCGCGTAGGATCTTTCTATGAAAATCTTCCGCCTTTCTCTGCCCCTTTGTCTTGCTGCCGCGGTGCTCCTCCTCCGTCAGGCCAACGGCGCGCCCGGTGAGCGGCTTGCTGCGCCGGGTTCTTCGCCGGCAGAGGCCGCTTCTTCCTCCCCGGCGCTGTATCTGGGCGCGGCCTGGTACCCGGAGCAGTGGCCGGAGTCGCGTTGGAACGCTGACCTGGACCTGATGGAGGCGGCCCACGTCCGCTTTGTCCGCATCGGCGAGTTTGCCTGGTCCAGACTGGAGCCGTCGGAAGGCGACTATCATCTGGACTGGATGTATCGCGCCATCCGGGCTGCCGAGAGCCACCACATCGCGGTGGTGATCGGAACGCCCAGCGCCGCTCCACCCGCCTGGCTTACCACCAAGTATCCCGAGACGCTGCGCATCAAAAGTGACGGCCGCCGGGCCGAGCACGGCAACCGCCAGCAGTTCAACTGGGCTGACCCACTGTATCGCCAACTGGTCTACCAAATGGTGCTGCAGGAGGCGAGGCGTTTTGGCCATGATCCGGATGTGATCGGCTGGCAGATCGACAATGAGTACGCGACCCTGTCCTATGGACCCATCGCCCAGGCACAGTTTCAAAACTGGCTGCATCACCGTTACCAGACCCTGGACAACCTGAACGCCCGCTGGACCACCGCCTACTGGAGCCAGACCTACACCGCCTGGAGCCAGATCCCCATCGAAACCAACCGTGGCAACCCCGGCCTGTTGCTGAGCTGGAAGCGATTTGTCTCCGACACCTGGCGCAGCTATCAGGCGAATCAACTGCGCGCCCTGCGTCCCAACATTGACTCGCGCCAGTTCATCACTACGAACATGATTGGCTTCGCGGATGTCTACGATGCTTACACCGTCAGCCGCGATCTGGATCTGGCCTCCTGGGATGACTACGTCGGCACCGGCCAACTCAACCCCGTACATAACGGAGCCGAGCATGACCTGACCCGCGGTTTCCTGCGCAAGAACTTCTGGGTGATGGAGACCCAGCCCGGATCCGTCAACTGGTCTCCGGATAACAATGCACTGGACAAGGGCGAGGTGAGGGCCATGGCATGGCTCGACATTGGCCACGGAGCCGACGCCGTCTCTTACTGGCAGTGGCGCTCGGCCTTGAATGGCCAGGAGGAGTACCACGGCACCCTGGTCGGCCCCGACGGCACCCCGGTCCCGCTTTACTCCGAGGTCGCCCAGGTTGGCCGCGAGTTTGCGAAGGCCGGTCCGGCGTTCTCCGGCACCACGGTCCACTCCCAGGTGGCGATCCTGCACTCCTATGAGAGCTACTGGGCCATCAACTGGCAGCGCCATAACAAGGCCTTCAGTCCGATTGATGCCATGGTCTCCTACTACGGCGCCATCCGCGCCCTGGCGCACTCGGTGGACATCGTCAGCCCGGACGTCGATCTCTCCCAGTACAAGCTGGTCATCGCCCCCGCACTCAACCTCATCACGGACCGGGAAGCGGCCAACCTGATCAGCTACGTTCGCAACGGAGGCCACCTGGTCCTCACCCAGCGTTCAGGGATGAAGAATGTCGACAACGGCCTTCAGACGGAGCGCCAGCCAGGCCCGCTGGTCTCTCTGCTGGGTGGTCGGGTGGAGCAGTGCTACGCACTGGATACCGCCATCCCGATCTCCGGAGTGTGGGGCGGTGAGAACTCTCACCTGTGGGCAGAGCTGCTCTCCACATCCAGCCCGCAGACCCACGTCCTGATGCGCTACGGCAAGACGCCCCTGGGCTGGCTGGATGACCAGCCGGCGGCCATCACCCGCAAGGTGGGCCAGGGCAGCATCACCTACATCGGCGCGGAGCTGGACGGCGCGACCTTGAACAAGGCCGCAAGCTGGATGATGACCGAAGCCGGTGTGCATCCGGAGTTCGGCTCCCTTCCCCCGGGCGTAGATCTTTCCATCCGTTCCGACGCGCGTCATGAGGTCTGGATTCTGATCAACTTCGGCCAGGCCGCCCAGACCGTCAACCTGCCCTCCGCCTTTCAGAATGTGCTTGCCGGAGGATCCCAGCACTCCGTGACCCTCCAACGCTTTGCCGTCGCCGTACTGCAACGGCCCGCGCAGCCATCGGCTCCCGCGCAGCCATCGGCCGCCCCCTAGACCATTTTCCCTGATGATGGGTGTACGGAAGCGGGCGTTCCGTGGCGTTTTCATTGAGGAAAACGCCCACAGGAGTCGTTCCCCTTGCTTACACCTTCAGGGAAAATGGTCCAGGGCGACTCGGCTCTGCCGAGCCGCTCTCCCGGGCCGCCCTTCGGATCCATCGGGTCAAAGCTTGCCCCGGCAGACACTTGTCGCGGCAGACAAAGGAAGTCTGCTTTGTTCTATATTTCATTTTGGCGAAGCCACGTGGAGCCGGACAGGCAAGCCGCAGATCAGGTGGGTGGATGGCGGCCAACGAGACTCGTAAGACCATCGAGGAGATCATGGAACCGAAGCCTTCTGGAAACATGCGCCGCGGCCTTTTGAAGTTTGTCGGGCTGAGCGCTGCGGGCGGCGTCATGCCGCGCGCCTGGGGTCAGGGGCCCAGCCCGGCCGGAGCTGCGGCGCCCTCTGGGCAAACCGCCGGAGCGCTGGACGTGCGCAGCTTCGGCGCCCGCGGCGACGGCCACAGCCTGGATACGCCGGCCATCAACCGCGCCATTGAGGCTGCGGCTGAACGTGGCGGCGGAACCGTCTATTGCGGGGCCGGGCAGTACCTCTGCCATTCGATTCATCTCCGCAGCAACGTGGGGCTGTATCTGGATCACGGCGCGGTGATCATCGCCGCCGATCCGCTGCCGGCAGGGCAGTCCGGCGGCTACGATTCGCCCGGTCCGGCTCAACCCTGGGAGGCGTATCAGGACTTTGGCCACAATCACTGGCGAAACAGCCTGATCTGGGGTGAGGATCTGCATGATCTCTCCATCTCCGGGCCGGGGCGCATCTGGGGGCGCGGCCTGGTGAGGAGCAATGATCCGCATAGCCGCCGACCGGCGGAGCAGCGCGTTGAAGGGGTCGGGAACAAGTCCATCAGCCTGAAGAACTGCCGCAATGTGCAACTGCGTGACTTCCAGATCCTGCAGGGCGGCTGGTTTGGAATCCTGGCCACGGGCGTGGACAACCTGCTGATCGACGGCTTGACCATGGACACCAACCGCGATGGCATGGACATTGATTGCTGCCGAAATGTCCGGATCGTCAACTGCGCCGTCAACTCGCCCTGGGATGACGCCATCGTGCTCAAGAGCAGCTATGCGCTGGGCTATCCGCGGGCTACCGAGAACCTGGAGATCTCCAACTGCTATGTGACGGGCGCTTATCAACTGGGGACGATGATCGACGGCGCCTGGAAGAACTTCGATCTCTCCGCTCCGCATCGTGCTCCGCAGGTCGGGCGGATCAAGCTGGGCACCGAATCCAACGGCGGATTCAAGAACATCGCCATCTCGAACTGCACCTTCGATCACTGCCAGGGTCTGGCGCTGGAGACGGTGGACGGCGCTCATCTCGAGGATGTCACCGTCACCAACATCACCATGCGCGGCATCGTCTCCGCGCCGCTCTTCCTTCGCCTGGGCAGCCGTCTGCGCGGTCCTGCCGGCTCAACCCAAACTGGCGCCCTGCGCCGGGTGAACATCAGCAACATCGTCTGTTCGGACGCATCGTCCGAGTACGGCTGCATCATCAGCGGAGTTCCCGGCTACCCCATCGAGGATCTGCATCTGCACAACATCTACATCCAGCATCGCGGCGGCGGGACGGCGGCCCAGGCGGCGACCACGCCGCCCGAAGAGGAGCATCGGTATCCGGAGCCGAACATGTTCGGCCCGATGCCGTCGCAGGGCTTTTACCTGCGCCATGTGAAGAACGTGAGCCTTGCGGAGATCGAAATCTCCGCCCTGACCGAAGACGCTCGTCCGGCGATCCTGATGCAGGATGTAGATGGAGCGGATCTGTTCCACATCCGCACACCATCCGCAGCGCCAGTCCTGGAGATGCACGACTCAGCCAAGGTGGACGCCCTCTGGGTGCGGGGAGTGAAGGACGGAGCCCAAAGCTGAGCTCGGGATCCCCGGCACGCTTGCCTGCCGGGGAGGGCTCATTGCAAAGAAAAAGGCCAAAGCCTGCGCGGCTCAATGCTCAATGGAAAAACAGGAAGGCCGGCTGCGCAACCTGGCCTCCGCCGGCCTGGCCCGAGATCGCCTTTTGGCCGCCATCACCAGACGTAGGTGCCGACGGCTCCCGGCGAGATCGGA
>JAKART010000437.1 GCA_021819255.1 Acidobacteriota bacterium | reverse complement strand
ATGAAACCTGGCAGTGGCCGTACGGCGTCAAGCCGGGTCGTCACCTTTCTTGAACTCTGAATAGATGCATTGGCGGATGAATGGAGTGGCTGCTTTGGGCGCGCCTTCTTGCCGCGCTCAGAGGGGGTTCCGCAGTGCCGGTAAAGAGAGCGTTCATGGAAAGCAGAACCGTATTTCGTAGCGATGACAATACTTTCAATGGAACGCGCAAGCTGGTGCGTCCACGGCTTCCCGTATGGGAGCAACGCCGTGAGTTGGTGCACACGGAGGATCCTCTCACGCATGCGCTGATCGCGGATGTTCATGGGACTACAGAGACCTCGCACGCGGAAGCATTTTATTTCCAGAAGCAGATGCTGCAACAGACGGAGATGACCATCGTCCTTGAAGATGGGGAGCAGATTCAGGGCTTCATCCAGTGGTATGACAAGTGCACGCTCAAGCTGCGTGTGGGGCGCAGCCGGGTTCTGGTATACAAATCCGCGATCAAATATCTCTACAAGACCAGCGAGGCCCATACCGCGCCCAGCGTGATGAAGTAGCCGGCTGACGCGGCTCAAGGGGCAGGTGCGCCGGATCTGCGGGCAGCTTGTGGAGGCGGCTCCGAAGCAACATTGCAACCGCTTCACGGTCGGGTGGCTTTCTCCAGCCGGTCGCGGATCGCATCTCTGAGCCCACCAGGGGGTGGCAAGGGACACAGGATGGTCCGCACATCGAGGTCGTCCAGCGCCCGGAGGCCGGCGAAGAGGCCCGCGGCAAGCGCCTCCGGGGCAGTCCAGCGGCCCCAGGGCGCCGAGACCACATCGGGTCTTGCGCGGAGCTCTTCAGGCAGCTCCCATGGGTCAGGCAGAAGGACGCCCAGCCTCGCGGAGTGGCTGCCGGGGTGATCTTCGCTTGGAGCCAGAGCCTCTTTCAAGCCTGCGCACAGGCCGCGAACGGAGCCCTCCACCAGTCTTAGCCGTGCTCGCGGAGCATAATGCCGCATCCCCACCCCAGGCGAGGGCAGGGCCGAGGGTTCCCGGGAAGCGATGCCGGGGGAAGCAACGAAGCGCTCGACTGCGATGCCGGTCGCGTTGCGCAACTGCTCTGGGGTGACTGCTCCAGGGCGATAGAGCCGCATGGGAGTCTGGGTAGGGTCGAGTACCGTGGATTCGACCCCGATCGAGGTTGGACCGGCGTCCAGCACGGCGTCAATCCGGCCTTCGAGGTCTGCCAGCACATGTGCGGCTGTGGTTGGGCTGATGTGCCCAAATCGGTTGGCGCTGGGCGCGGCGATGGGGAGCCCGGCGGCAGCCAGCAGGGCGTGGGCGGCGGGATGCTGCGGAACTCTGACTCCTACCAGTTCCCGGCCCGCGGTCACGGCGTCTGGAATCGCCGGCCGGCGCGGCAGAAGCAGGGTCAAGGGCCCGGGCCAGAAGGAGGCCATCAGGGCCTGAATCCGCGTTGAAAGCCGGGCAGGAGGCTGCGCTACCTGCGCGAGTTGTTCGGCGGAGGCCAGGTGCACGATCAGTGGATCCCAGGCTGGCCGTTGTTTGGCGGCAAAGATGCGTGCCACCGCTGGCGCGGAGAGGGCGTTGGCTCCCAGGCCGTAGACCGTCTCGGTGGCAAAGGCTACCAGTCCTCCTTGGCGCAGGATGGCCGCAGCCTCGTCCAGCCCCGCAGGGTCAGAGGCGTCGAGATGCAGGGTCTTGATCATAGACGACTTTCTCATCGTAGATCATGGGCCGCGGGGGATGTTGCTCGCCGCCGCCGGCGCCGCAAGCTGGCCGGTGCGCCGTTTGAAGTTGCAGCTCGACGTATACTGGCCCCATGCAGGCTGCCGAGATCGAACTCAAGTTTTCCGTGGAGGATGTGGCGGCGTTCCGATCGGAGGCGGAGAGGCTGGGATTCAGGCTCGTCACGGATCGAACCTTTGAGAGCAACGTTCTTTACGACACGGTGGATCGCAGACTGCGCTCCCGCAGGCAGATTCTGCGAATCCGCCACTATGGAACTCGCTGCACGGTGACCCACAAGCGCGTGGCGGATGGCGAAGGGGGTGACGTCCACTACAAGACGCGGATTGAGACCGAGAGCGTCGTGGAGGATGGGGATGCCTTGGCCGAGATCTTTCTCCAGCTAGGCTATGGTCCGGTGTTCCGTTATGAAAAGTACCGTACCGAGTGGGAGCTGGAGGAGGGCCATCTGGTGCTGGATGAAACCCCGATCGGGGTTTGGGCCGAGCTGGAGGGTTCGCCGGCCTGGATTGAGCGGATCCTGGAAGCACTGCGCGTCGGCCGGGAGCGGTGCAGTACGGCGAGCTATGGAGCGATGTTCCTGCGTTGGAAGGAGCAGACCGGCAGCTCGGCGCGGAACCTTGCGTTTGACGAGATCGGATCCTGGGCGGAGACGGAAGATCTCTCAGCGACGGCGCCCTAAGGCATTTTCGGTGTCGGTGGAGAGCGCGCCTCGGCTTCGATGGGCGTTCTCCACCCATGAAACGCCGCTGCCAGCCCGCTTCGGGATACCCATCAGCACCGAAAATGCCATAGTCAGAAGCCGGACGGAAGCTGGAGAAAGGTTGATCGGGCCGCTTCCTGGGGCGGAATTGGGCGCAGAAGATTCAGGAATGGCATGGAGCAACCGGCGTGGATTGGGGAGCTTCTTCGTCTAGATGTGGAGGCTCAATAGGTTGTTCCGATTCAGGCCTGATCTGCTGACTGGGGGGTTTAGGTTGAGGCTAGCATGTGGGCGGTGGAAGTTGTAATCGTGGAGCCAGGAGTCGAGATGGGTTTGTCGTTCTGTGGAGTTCTGGT
>JAKART010000436.1 GCA_021819255.1 Acidobacteriota bacterium | reverse complement strand
CAAATCGCGGTTCTGGGCCCATCTTACCCTCTCTCGCTGGCCCTCTCTTGCGTGTCGGTTCTTCCCGCTTCAAGAGTGTGGATGCCCCACCTGGCCCGGTGCCGGCTCATGCAGAACCCAGCGATTCCAGTGCCCGCTCCAGCCTAACCCCGCGCGATGCCTTGAGCAGCGCCACATCTCCCTCGCGCAGATGCTGGCGCAGCCACTCCCCGGCCTGCTCGGGCGTCTCAACGAACTCCGCCTGCGCTGGTCCGGATCCCTGCGGCAGGGCTCGCGCTCCGTCCACCAACTCCCGCGCCAGCCCGCGAACGCCCAGCACCACGTCGATTCCCTGCATCGCCTCGCCACAGGCGGCGTGCAGCCTTGCGCCCTCCGGCCCCAGCTCCAGCATCTCTCCCGCTACCACAATCCGCCGCCTGGCTTTGGTCCTGCGCAGCGCCTCCACCATGGAATTGAGCGCCAGGGGGTTGGAGTTGTATGTGTCATTCACCAGCTCGGCTCCGCGCCAGGCGATCACATTGCCGCGCTTCTCCGTCGGCCGCATCTGCTCCAAAGCTCGGCACGCAGCCTCCAGTTCCACGCCACGAATGCAGCCTACAGCCACTGCCGCCAACGCATTCATCACATTGTGCCGCCCCGCCAGGGAGAGCTTCACTCGCCTGCGGGCCGGCTGCATCCCATTCCAAAAGAGCTTCGCTGAATTGGCCCCGGGCTCCGCCACCAGCTCAAACTCAATTCCTAGCAGACCCTGATCTTTGATCGCCTCCGCCCGCACCGCGCAGCCCTCGCTGGTCCCATACATCACGGCGCGGTCCTCGATGCCCCGGGCAAAGCCACGCACCAACGCGTCATCACCATTGAGGAAGGCAATTCCGTTCGCCGGCAGCGCCTCCACCAGCTCATACTTGGCGCGCGCAATCCCTTGGATTCCGTCGGCAAAGAACTCCAGATGCACGGGCCCCACGTTGCTCACCACCCCCCAGTCCGGTTCGGCCATCGCCGCCAGCGCCCGGATCTCTCCCCCGTGATTCATCCCCATCTCCAACACCGCCGCTGCATGCTGCTTCTGCAGGCGCAGCAGCGTCAGCGGCACGCCAAAGTGGTTATTCAAGTTCCCTTCCGTCTTCAACACCAGAAACTTGGTCTCCAGCACGGCGGCAATGCACTCTTTGGTAGTGGTCTTTCCAGCCGATCCCGTCACGCCGATCAGGATCCCTCCCCAGGCCCTCCGCACCGCCCGAGCCAGCCGCTGCATCGCCGCCAGCACCGCATCCTCTCCTCCGCCGCCGACCGCCGGAACCCGCATCAGGCGCTCCTCCGCAACGCCCGGCGGAGCCGTCCAGTGTTCACCCACCACGGCAGCCACAGCGCCCCTGTCCAGGGCAGACTCCACAAAATCATGCCCATCCAGCCGTTCGCCGCGCACCGCGAAGAATAGCTCCCCGGAGCCAATCGTCCGGGAATCGATCGCGTACCCCACCGCCTCAGCGTCGCGATCAAATCCTCCCCGCGCCTGCATCCAAATCTCAATCTGCCCCAGCGTCAGTCTCACGCACTCACCTCAGCCTTCCTCCAACCCATCGTCTCCCTCATTTCCAATCCCACGCCCCGCGCCGGCTCAGCCTTCCTTTTCACTCATCGGCAGCGCTCGCAGCACAGCTTCGGCCTCCGCCACGTCGTCAAAGGCCACAACGCCGTGCGCAAAGGTCTGCGTCTTCTCATGTCCCTTGCCGGCCAGCAGCACAATATCTCCCCGCCGCGCCTCGCCAATGGCTCTCGCAATCGCCGCTCTGCGGTCTGCTTCCACCAAGCACTCCGCCGGAGCCCCACTTGCAGACGCGGCCTGGACCTCACGGATGCCGGGAAGAATCTCTGCGATGATCCTCTCCGGATCCTCACGGCGCGGATTATCGCTGGTCACCACCACCACTTCACTGCCCTGGGCGGCCACCCTGCCCATCCTGGGCCGTTTGCCTCGGTCTCTGTCCCCTCCGCAACCGAACAAGGTAATCACCCGTCCACTCCGGTCCCGCGCCAGATCTCTGGCCAGCGCAATCAGGTTTGCCAGAGCATCCTCTGTATGGGCGTAGTCCACCACCACCAAAAAGCCCGCGGCCGCAGAGCCGTTCACCACCTCAAATCTGCCCGGAGCCGGGCGCAGTTGCCGCGCGGCCGCGACAATCTCTTCCAACGCCAGACCACGCGCATGGGCTGCACACGAAGCCGCCAGGAGGTTGAAGACGTTCACGCGCCCCGTCAGCGGAGATTCCACCAGCACAGCGCCCGCCGGCGTCCGCATCCGGAACCGCATCCGCCCTGCGTCCAGCACCAGATCCTCAGCCCTCCAGTCGCCGCGCTCGATGCCATAGGTCACTCTCTGGCAGCCCGCAGCCGCAGAGAGCATCTGTCCGGCGGCCGCATCCTCCGCATTGATGACCGCAACCCGTGGCGGCGCGGCGCCGACTCCCTCAAACAGCCGCTGCTTTGCCTTCCCGTATTGCTCCATGGTCCCGTGGTAGTCCAGGTGATCCTGGGTCAGATTGGTGAAGATCGCCACATCCACTGGAATGCCCCACACCCGCTCCTGCGCAAGCGCATGCGAGCTCATCTCCATCACCGCCTCGCTGCAACCCGCCTCCACGCCCTCGGCAAAGACCGCCAGCAGATCGCGGCTCTCCGGAGTGGTATGTTCACTTGCCCGCACCCTGCCGGCCAGATGGGTCTCGATGGTCCCCAGCAGAATGCAGCTCCGTCCGGCCCAACCCAGCATCTGCTCGAGGAGGAATGCGGTCGTGGTC
>JAKART010000435.1 GCA_021819255.1 Acidobacteriota bacterium | reverse complement strand
GGCTGCCGAACTGCAATCCGCTGGCGCAGCGCTGGCGCACTCCACGGCCCATCTCCATGACCATCCCCGGACTGTTGTCGACCAGCCACTGGCTGACCTCCACCACATCGCTCTTGGGCACGGTGAGTCCCACCGCTTCCGCGATCCGGGTTCCGATCAACTCATTGGCCAGCACGCGCAGGTGTTGAGGGTTATTCCTGAACTTTACCACCCACAGGTTGCCATCCGCACCCAGCATGAGCTGGCTCTGCGCCCCGCCGCGCATCCGCCGGATTGTCTGAACTGCCGTAACCGCCAATGCGAATCCTTTCGGCCCGCGTCTTCCGGGCCTCAACCTCTGGCCGCGATCTGCCGGCGAAGGTGATGGAACCACCCGCCGAAGGCTCAGGCCAGGCCCATGCTCGCCAACGGCAAGCCGGCGCGCCAGGTCCTTGCCGATGCTTTGTCTTGAAGCGACTCCCTGAAACGGGACTCCTTCATGGTAGCTGTTTGCTGATCTGTGCCGAAGCCGAGCGCCTCCCGGCGAGGCCCGGTCCGTGCCATTGCAGCCGACTCAGCCGAACCGCTACCATCAGCTTGAGGACATGGCTTCTCGCGGCGCAGCCCAGAGACGGCTGCTGCGCAGAAGGCAGCCGCCGTTTCCAGCTCTTGCAGAGAGCCTGCGAAGGCCGCTGGGGTGTTCTCGCAACCTGTTTGGAAAGGCTTCTATGGACTCCAGCACTAACAGCTCCGCCGCTCGCCGCTCGGAAGATATCGCGCTCGATCTGCTCAAGGTTCTCGCTCCCTTCGCTCACCTGGGCAACAAGGCCGGCTCTGGAACCGGCTTTGGCCTTCCTTCGGCACCCCGGTCGGAGGAGCAGATCGACCAGCTCTTCGAGCTTTATACGCGCTGCCGGGTGGCCGTAGAGGCTCCACTGCCCTCCCACGCGAAGCCCGGCGCGGCGACACAGAAGTAACCATGCCGCCCGTTCCCGTTGTTGTGGTGGGCGCCGGCGCCTTTGGCCGCAATCATCTGCGGGTCTATCGCCAGTTGCAGGAGGCTCACCCGGAGCTGGTTCAGCTCAGCGCCTTGGTGGAGCCGGAGGCTGTGCGGCGGCAGGAGTCTGCCTCCAGCTACGCCATCCCGGGCTATGCGTCAGTCGCAGAGCTTCTCGATACGAGACTGCCGCTGCGAGCCGCCTCCATCTGCGCTCCCACGCTGCACCATGCCGCGCTGGCGGAAGAGCTTTTGCGGGCCGGCCTGGACGTTTTGATTGAGAAGCCGTTCGCCGCCAGCCTGGACGAGGCGGATCGCGTCCTGGAGCTGGCCCAGGCGCTGGGCCGCACGGTGGCCGTGGGTCATCTGGAACGATTCAATCCGGCCGTCGCGGCCACCATCGCCGCGCTCCACCAGCCCATGTTCTTTGAGGCGCACCGCCTCAGCATCTTCACGCCGCGCTCGCTGGATGTGGACGTGGTGCTCGATCTGATGATTCATGATCTGGACATCGTCCTCAGCCTGGCCGGTTCGCCGGTCCGCGAGGTCCGCGCCGTGGGCCTGCCCGTGCTGTCGTCGCGGACGGACATCGCCAATGTTCGGATCGAGTTCGAGTCCGGCTGCGTGGCCAACTTCACCGCCAGCCGGGTCTCCACCGAACAGGTCCGGAAGCTGCGCCTCTTCCAGCCGGGCGAGTACCTGTCTCTGGACTTCGCCCGCCAGGAGCTGCTCCGGATCCGTGTGGACCGGGAGGCAGTGGCCGCGATGTTGGCTGCCGGCCTGTCCCCGGGAACGCCGGCCACGGCTCCGCTTTCCGCCGCTCGCCCGCCGGCGGAAGGGCCGGCGCAGCACCCCACGGCGGGGCTGACGCTGACCCGCTCCCCGGTTCCTAAGGGCGAGCCGCTGCTGCTGGAGCTGGAAGACTTCCTGCGCGCGGTTGCGACAGGAGGCCGGCCGCGAGTCGCGGCCGAAGCCGGCCGTGAAGCGCTGGCGCTGGCGCTGCGGATCAACGACCAGATTGCCGGCCACGCGCAGCGCGCCGGCCTGCTGTAGGCACCGGCTTACTGCAGCTTCTGCACGGGAGTTCCGGGGGGAATCGTCAATTGGAACTGATCCGGGTCAAAGGACCGGTTCAAGATCAGCTTGGTGACCACGATCTTCAGTGAGTACTCATCCAGCGGCCTCCAGATGGTAATCACGGTGGGAAAAGGGACGCCGGCGTAGGTCTGATAACTGTCATAGGTGGCCTGGGTGACCACCTCGCCCTGATCGTCGTAGATGTCCTGCTGAAAGGGCAGCATGGTGACGCGGCTGACATGCACCACGCGCCGCATGCGCAGGAGGTTGCCGCTGGTCCGCTGCAGCACCAGCAGGTTGTAGATCGGCTCGATGGTCTGGGTTCTGCGGCGCAGATCCTGGTGCAGCACGCGGGTGGACTCCGTCATGGTGACGTACTGGCTGGCCGAGACCCCGGGGACCAGCAGGGAGTTCAGGAAGATGGACGGGCGCAGGTTTTCCAGCCCGTTCTTGGAGGGCGTGGTCACCGTGTCGGTTCCCTGCACCCAGACGTTGCCGTGCGAAGAGGCGTGCATCAGCGTAAAGGAATGGTTCCGGCTCACCATATCCAGGGCCCGGGATCCGATCACCGGGAGTTGCAGAATCACACGCAGGGAATCCGGCTTTTGCACGAAGATGTACCCGGTGAACGAGGTGTACTGCTTCAGCTTGCCTTCTTTGCCGCCGCCGGTCGTTGCGGTGATCTCGACCTGGGCATTCAAGGTCTTCACGGCGCGATCGCGATCCGAGACCTGCTGCTCCACCTGG